>CAZOUU010000135.1:0-5066 GCA_964583045.1 uncultured Lachnospiraceae bacterium
CCTCTATTACAATAGGTTTATTTGTACACCATCCCATAATACCTTGTACCTCAGGATGATTTTCATTACCTATAATTACTATTTTTCTATCTTCACCACTGTCTTTTTTTACAATATTGTGTATCTTAAGTACAAAAGGACAGGTAGCATCAACTATATCAATTCCCTTTAGGGTTAGCTTGTCATATACAGTTTTGTCAACTCCATGAGATCTAATAACAACTGTAGCTGTAGCATCTAAGCTATCTATATCATTAATATCATCTAATACCTCTACACCTTTGTTTTTCAAATCATTTACCACTTCTTCATTATGAATAATCGGTCCATAGGTATATACATTTTCTTTAGTATTAGCTACCTCATATACTTTATCTACTGCTTTTTTTACACCAAAACAAAAGCCAGCACTTTTTGCAACTATTACTTCCATATAATTATTATCTCCTTGTATCTATTTAAATTCCCAATTCATAATTATTGCATTGATTACTTCATCTATAGACATATCAGAACTATCTATATATTCAGCATCCTTAGCCTGCTTTAGTGGAGCTTCCTTTCTATTCATATCCCTATTATCTCGCTCTATAATATCTCGCTCTATAAACTCTATATTAGCTTTTTCACCTTTTTCTACAAGCTCTTTATATCTCCTGTTTGCTCTACAAAAAGAAGATGCTGTTAAATATATTTTTAATTCAGCATTAGGAAGTACATTTGTACCTATATCCCTTCCATCCATAACGACATTATTGGTTATAGCTAAATCTCTTTGAATATCAAGTAGTTTGGCTCTAACCTGCTTATTGGCTGAAGATACAGAAGCCATATTACCTACCGCTTCCTCTCTTAAGCTTTCTGTTACATCCATATGGTTTAATAATACTCTTTGCTGTTCATCCTTATATATAATCTCTATGGTTATATTCTGAAGTGCCAAGGCTATCTCGGCATCATCATTTACATCAACCTTTTTTTCTATAAAATATAAGGCTATGGCTCTATACATAGCTCCTGTGTCTACATAAATGAATCCTAATCTTTTAGCAACACCCTTTGCTATGGTACTCTTACCAGCTCCTGCCGGTCCATCTATTGCTATACTTGACATATAATTCCTCCTTTATCTCTATACACTAATCCCAGCTAAATATCCTGTAGACCAAGCAATTTGCAAGTTGAAGCCGCCAGTTAAGGCATCTAAATCTAACATTTCACCACACATATATAGATTTTTCACTTTTTTTGATTCCATAGTAGATGGATCTATATCCTTTACCGATACTCCACCCTTGGTTATTATAGCCTCATTATAGCCCCTTAGTCCAGTTATAGTTAATGGAAAACGTTTTAAGCTGTTAATAACCTGTAACCGCATAGCTTTACTTATTTCATTAACCTTTTTATCTGGATTTATGTCAGAGAATTCTATAATATATGGAATTAATTTTTTAGGTAATAAATCATCTAATGCATTTTTATATTGCTTATTTTTGTATTTATCGAAATCCCTAATAAGACGCTTGTCTAGCTGTTCTACAGTAAGTGCTGGTTTAAAGTCAATATATAGCATAGGACTTTTATCTTTATTATCTTTACTGGCAATATATTGTATATACTTATGCATATAGGAGCTTGCAGATAAAACCAATGGACCACTTACACCAAAATGTGTAAATAGCATCTCTCCTAAATCCTTATATATAATTTTAGAACCTGATTCTAAAGATAAACTAACATTTCTAAGAGATAATCCCATAAGCTCATTACATAATTTCTCCTTAATCTCTATTGGTACTAAAGAAGGATACATTTTCTCAACATTATGACCAGTAGCCTTGGCATATCTTATACCATCCCCTGTGGAGCCTGTATTAGGATAGGATATTCCACCAGTGGCTAATATAACCTTATTATGATTTATAACCTTATTATTCACCTTAACGCCTGTTATAGTACCGTCTTTAACCAGTATATCTTCAACATTAGAATTAAGCAGCACTTTACCACCTAGTCTGTCTATTTCATTAGATAAGGCTTTTATTACGTCTGAGGAATGATCTGATGTAGGGAAAACTCTATCTCCTCGTTCTACCTTATATTTCATACCTAGCTCTTCAAAGAAGCTCATAGCCATATTATTATCAAAGCTATAGAATGCACTATATAAAAACTTTGAGTTTGTAATTACATTATCAAATAAAGTATCTATATCCTCACAGGCATTTGTAAAATTACATCTTCCCTTACCTGTAATAAATATTTTCTTACCTACTTTTTCATTTTTCTCATATATAGTTATATTATTGCCATTTCGTAGTGCCCATATAGCTGCCATCATTCCTGCAGCTCCACCACCTATAATTGCTACATCACTCATAATTATTACCTACTTTTATATTATTATTTAATTGTAAATATGGATATCTACAATAATAGATATCCATACTATAATTAAAACTTTTTAAGATTATCATTATTACCTATAACTACAAGAACAGCGCCTTCTCTTATAGGTTCGCTGGGCTCAATATCAACTACAACTATATCCTCATATTTAATACCAACTACATTAATCTTATATTTTTTTCGAAGATTAAGATCCATAAGGCTCTTGCCTATCCATTCGTTTTTGGCTGTTATCTCCACCACACTTACAAATTCATTAATGCCAAAATAGTCTATTATATTATTTGATACAAGATTTCTTGCTATCCTAATACCTGATTCTTTCTCTGGAAATACTACCTTATCAGCACCAACCTTTGTTAAAATCTCTTTATTAAAGTTATTTTTTGCCTTTGCTATAACCATAGGTACACCTAATTCTTTAGCTTGAATTATGGCCATAATAGCAGATTCTACATCTTCTGTCATAGCAACAATAACTGCATCCATATTGCTAAGTCCTAGGGATTTAATGGTATCTGTATCCTTTACATCAGCCTGAACGGCACAGGTTACATCATCAGCAATTAAATTTACCTTTGCTTTATTTATATCTACTGCTAATACCTCCATACCCGCCTTAGTAAGCTCTCTAGCTAATGTACGACCAAATCTTCCTAAACCCAGTATAGCAAATGATTTTTTCATATCTATAATCTCTCCCTTTTCACTATTAAATATCTTATCCTATAATAACATTTTCTTTAGAATAATTCATTATAATTTTACGTTTATGTTTCACACTAAACGCTAGTGCTATAGTTATCGGCCCCAATCGTCCCAAATACATAGTAGCTATGACTATAATTTTTCCTGCTAATCCTAAAGTAGTTGTATAGTCTCTTGACAGTCCTACTGTTCCAACTGCACTGGCCGCCTCAAATATACAATCAATAAGATTACCTCCATTAAACTGGCACAACAATATAGTAGAAGTCAAAAAAACAAATACCGCAACCGACACTACTGCTAAGATTTTTTTAATAAGCTTTCTTGGTATTTCTCGCTTAAATACAACTGTATTTTCATCTTCACAAGCTACTGATATAACCGTTAATATAATAAGTGCAATAGATATGGTCTTTATACCACCAGCTGTTCCCACTGGTGAACCACCAATTATCATTAAAATAACACATATAAGAGATGTTGAATCATATAATCCTGACTGCGCAATAGTATAAAATCCTGCCGTTCTTAACGTAGTGGATTGAAATGTAGCAGCTAAAATTTTATCACCAATACTTAAACCACCTAAGGTAGCTGGATTATTATACTCTAATCCAAATACTATTAATGCTCCACCGATTAATAATATTAGAGTAACTATAACCACTATTTTTGTATGTAGGCTGCATTTTCTAAATGAACGTCCTGGGGTTTTCCATATACCCTTATTAAATCTAAATACATTAATTACATCGAACCATACCACAAAACCAATTCCGCCTAGAATAATTAGTAACATAGTAACTACATTTATGTATGGATTTCCTACGTATTCTGCAAAAGATGTAGGTCCAACTATATCCATACCTGCATTACAAAAAGCAGATATAGCATTAAACACAGAAATCCATATACCTTTAAGTCCAAACCGTGGAATAAATTCCACCATATATAATAATGCTCCTATTCCTTCTACAATACTACTTCCTATAAGAACCTTTCTAATAAATTTAACTAGTCCTGCCATAGAATTAAGATTATATGCATCTTGAATAAGCATTCTATCTTTCAACGTTAATTTTTTACCTATTATTACCATAATCAATGTAGTTAAGGTAACAACTCCCAAGCCTCCACATTGAATGAGTATAGCAATAACTATCTGTCCAAATATACTCCAATAACTAAAGGTATCCACTACTACAAGTCCCGTTACACATACTGACGTAGTGGCAGTAAATAGACTATCTATAAAACTTGTACCCTGACCACTAGCTGTAGCAATAGGTAACATAAGTAATAAGGTACCTGCTAATATAAGCAATAAAAAACCTACTGCTATAATCTGAGTAGAACTTATGTGAAAATGTTTATGTATATCATCCCTATTTTCCATATCAACCCTTATCCTTTTTTAATTTAATCAAATATATTAATTAATGGAACAAGATATTATATGTACATATAATATCCTGTTCCATTATATAAATACAAACTATATTAACCTATACTGGATATACCTTAGCATCAGTATCCGCTAAATCAGCATCCATTTTAGTCTGTTGAGCTTGTCTGTATTTAAAGAAATCTGTAGCTACCTGTGGGAATAAAGCATATGATAATACATCCTCATCCTGCTGTTTCCACTCAGCCATCTCAGTCTCTAATTTATCTAGCTCTGGCTCTATTAAATCAGCCGGTCTACAAGTAATAGCTTTCTTGTCTCCTAGCGCCTTTTTTTGTACCTCTTCATTAAATGGTTTTACAGTCTGACCATATTCACCACCTAATAAAGCTTTAGATTCTTTTGTAAGTACCTTATATCTCTCACCATTAATTACGTTAAGTACTGCTTGAGTACCAACTATCTGGCTAGATGGAGTAACTAGTGGACACTCACCAAAATCCTTGCGAACTCTAGGAATCTCTTCTAATACTTCTTGATA
>CAZOUU010000136.1:0-5063 GCA_964583045.1 uncultured Lachnospiraceae bacterium
CAATATAGTAAGCGTTGTATATCCCGGTACATCTATGTAACCCACACATTTTTGCACTAGTATAACCACTACCCATATGAAAGCTGATAAAAACGATATAACTCCCACACCACTTATACATCTAACTGGGAAATATGAAAATGACAGCAAGGAATCTATCGCTAGCTTTACCTTCTTAGAGAATGTCCAGCCTGACTTTCCTATCTCACGTTTCTTTCTAGTGTAATACACCTTTGCAGAATCAAAGCCTGTCCATAATATCTGTTCCGTAATAGAACAGTTCTTTTCACCTATAAGAACTAGAATATCTATTATCTGTCTACTAATCATAAAGGTATCAAAACCACCCTTAGGCATATTAGGCAAAGCAACCTTTCGCATCATCAAACAGTAGAGTCCAGCAAAGGCTTTTTGTATTATACCCTCTTTTCTATCACTTCTAACTGCTATTACTACCTTGTTACCTTCTGTATATTTATCATACATCTCTAAAATCATCTCTGAGGGTTCTTGTAAATCTGCTGCTTTTCTAACAGCTACTGTACCTGTGCAATTAGCTAGACCAGCAAGTGTCGCTGCATGTTCACCAAAATTTCTGGACAAATTGACTAATTTTATCTTAGAATCCTTTTTTGCTAATTCCTGCATAACCTCATAGGATTTATCCTTTGAGCCATCATTAACCATAACTATCTCATAGTCGCATTTTAGTTTGCATAATACTTTTTCTTTTATATCCTCATACAAGGGATGTAAATTATTCTCATTATAATAAACAGGAATAATAATCGATAATTTCTCTTTCATATATATATATCTCCTACATATAGTATATTGCTATTCCCACTAAGATTAGCATATTTCCTAACAGTTTCTTAATAGTAATCTTCTCTTTAAATACCATCCAGCTTAAAACCATAATAAATATATAGCCTAAGGATTCTATTATAGGGCCATTTTTATATTCTAACCCTGTATAAGCATATATGGTTAATAATGTAGACATTACCATCATACCATATCCCACTATAACATACACGTTCATATATTCTTTTAGTTTATTTGGATATTCTATATTAGCGCTTTTCTTCAAAAGTATCTGAGAACAAGAAGCAATCAAAACTGATATTACCATACATCCAATAAATATATAACTATTCATGGCGTACCTCCTTGTCTAGCTCCTTTTTGCTCTTTTTTACTTCTTCCATATTTACTAATAATGTACCTGCTATAATAACTATTACACCTATTATATTTTGAATGGATATATGTTCACTAAAAAACAGCTTTGCCCATAACATAGCCCATAGGATATCCAATGCTCTATTGGTATATGCTACAGATAAATCAAACTTCTTAATAATCTGTTGCCAGAATATAGCATAAACACCTAATATTAGTATCTCTAATCCATATAGTAATATAAATTTGTAATTTATAGCTTTCTCCATAGAGGCATACTTTGCAACTATTCCTGAAAATGTATATATCATAACTACTATTTGAAGCACTACTATATCTTTTATTTTTATATTCTTCATATATATCTCCTAGATTTCCATCATATATGGTTCACCTATTCGAACTGGCGTATATTCACCCTTCTCACAGGTATATATGTTAGGCAACAAGTTAATGAAATTACTATTATGAGTCATAGTATATGCACCTGCACAATGAAATAATAATTTTGAGTCTTCTGTGAGCCTGCATGTAATATCCCTAGGATATAATCTATCCATCTCCATACATGTACTTCCTCCAATCACCTGAAGCTCATCCCTTTGCAAAGCATCTCCACCATCTATAATGGTACAAGGAGTTTGTTGTTTACTCTTCATAAAGGAATTAATATGCAGACAGGTTCCATCTACAGTAACCACTCTGGTCTGTCTTATATCTCTAATAGATATAACAGATGTTAGATAATCTGCTGCCGTAGCCAAAATAGCCGCACCCGGTTCAATAACTAGAGTTACCCTGTTAGAATCCACATACTGCTTTAGGGCATCCGTTATAACTGTGGCATACTCCTTAACAGAAGGCTTATTCTTAAAGAAATTACCTCCGAAAAAGCCACCTCCCATATCTATATATTCTATATCCTCTAGTGAAAACTCTTTTATAATCTCTATAGCCTTATTTGCCAATGCCCTAAATACCTCTAGACTTCTAGAGCTAGTAGATGAGTGCATATGCACACCTCTTATCTTAATACCCATACTAGCTAATCTAGCTACTGCTCTACCAAAATCACCATTCTCATATGATATACCAAAGCGTCCTACAGCTTGTCCTACTGTAGTCTCACCTGGACATAATTCTTCTAAATCAAAATTAATTCTTAAGCCTATCTTCGCTTTTATGTCTATAGCCGGAATATTAGCTAATACATCTAATTCTTTAAAATTATCTATATTTATAATGCCACCTGTTTTCGCTGCCTCTATAAGATTATGAAGCTTCTGTGGTCCATTATATATCACCCTGTTACCATCAAAGCCTTGTCTTAAGCCATGATTATACTCTGCTGGAGACACCACCTCTGACCACCATCCATAATCTCTTGCTATTTTCATCAGATACGGTAAATGATTAGTCTTTACTGAGTAGCCAAATATAACATTATCATTCCATCTACTACTATATTCCTTCATTATCTCTGTTATAGAGTTTACATATTCTTCATGCTTTATAACATAGCATGGAGTGCTTAATTCATTTATATTCATAATTTCTCCCACTATATAGACTAGCTTACTTCAACCACTGTAGCTTTTTGCAATATATCTAACTTAGAAACAACATCATCATAGCTATCTGACCACAGAATTATCTGTCCTATTCTATCAGTACCATCTTTGATTGCATTAATATTATGTCCTATGTCGTAATCATACTGGACCGTCATATTATCTATGTCTGGAACGCATATGTCAACTAATTTGCCACTTTTTCTTGAAAATAATAGCATAGAAGCTACGCAAGGATGCTTTTTATCCTCATAAGAGGATAATTCAATGCCTAATGCATTATTAATAATCATCTCATAATAATCCGAAGCTAGATATCTGGATATAATCTCTGGAATGCCTGTGGCTCCTGATCTTCCACCTAATTCAATTATAGATACTGAACCATCCTTTAATACGAACATATCCATATTAACGCAGCAATTATCTAAGCCCGTTGCCGCTATAGCCTTCTTCGCTTCCTCTACCACATTATTATATACCTGTTCATCTACCTGATAGGGCACTATATGACCTATAGGAATACCTACATCATTATGTGTATATACATATTTCTCGTGAGGTAATAAAACCTTTATCTGTCTATCTTGGATAATACCATCTAGGCCTATCTCTACACCTTCCACAAATTGCTCCATAACTATATAATCTCTGTTAGTTATATTCATCTGCATATTATATATCTCTGGAATATCATAAGGATTATCTACACACACAATTCCTCTACTGCCTGATTTATCAACTATTTTCATAACCACCTTGTCACAGTAGATATCGTTAGTCAATTTATTAAAAGCCTTAATAGCCTCTTCCTCGCTACCAGCAACTATGAATTTGGAAGTACTAACCTTCTGCTCAAATAGACATTTCTTCATAAGTGACTTATCTGTCACTATCTGACTACTCTGGTAGGGTATACCCTTTAATCCTAATTTCTCACACACATAGCCTATGGTGATAACAGCCACATCTGTTCCAGCAGTACATATACCATCTATATTCTCTGCTCGGGCTATCTCCAACACTGCCTCTTTATCTGTAGTATTAGCATAATATACTTTGTCAGCATATTTAAATCCAGGGTAATCACCCGCAATACTTACTACTATAGTATATAAGCCCATGCTCTTGGCTTTCATAATAAGTGGTACCTGATATATACCTACGCCTAAAATCATAATCTTCTTCATAACTTATGCTCCATAAAATGTATAAATAGCATCCACTACAGTCTGTGCATCAGCTCTCTCTAATCCATAATACATAGGAAGTCTCACTAAACGCTCACTCTCCATCGTAGTGTATCTGTCTTCACCATTAAATCTTCCATAACGCAGACCTGCTGGTGAAGTATGCAACGGAATATAATGAAATACCGTCTGTATACCCTTAGATTTTAAGAACTCTATAAGCTTAGTTCTTACCTCTAGGTTCTCGGCTTTAAGATAAAACATATGAGCATTATGTACTGCTTCTTCTGGCACAAAAGGAAGCTCTATAAGCCCTTTATCCTCTAAGGTACTAAGTGCTTCATAATAAAAATTATAGGTATCTAATCTATTGTCATTTATCTTCTCTGCCTCTTCTAGCTGAGCCCAAAGATAAGCCGCATTTAAATCACTAGGAAGATATGATGAACCATATTCCATCCAGGTATATTTATCTACCTGTCCCCTAAAGAACTGACTTCTATTAGTTCCTTTTTCTCTAAGTATCTCTGCTTTCAAGGTATAATCATTATCATTAAATACTATGGCACCACCTTCACCCATAGTATAATTCTTAGTCTCATGGAAGCTATAGCAGCCGAAATCACCTATAGTACCTAGTGCCTTGCCCTTATAAAAGGCATTTACTCCTTGAGCTGCATCCTCTATAACCTTAAGCCCATATCTCTTTGCTATATCCATAATAGTATCCATCTCGCAAGCAACACCTGCATAGTGAACTGGTACTATAGCCTTAGTCTTATCTGTAATAGCATCCTCTATCAGATTTTCATCTATATTCATAGTCTCTGGTTTTATATCCACAAATACTATCTTAGCTCCTCTTAATACAAATGCATCTGCTGTAGATACAAATGTGTATGCCGGCATAATGACCTCATCACCTGGTTCTATCCCCGCAAGAAACGCTGCCATCTCTAAAGCATGAGTACAAGAAGTAGTAAGAAGGCAATTATTTACTTTGAAATTCTTCTTCATCCACTCACTACATCTCTTAGTAAATTCACCATCTCCACATATCTTTTCCTGCTCTATGGCCTGCTTCATATAATCAAATTCTTTGCCCACATAAGGTGGT
>CAZOUU010000137.1:0-5059 GCA_964583045.1 uncultured Lachnospiraceae bacterium
TAAGGAGGCTGCTTACAAATATACTATGAAGGCTAATACCGTAGCTGTTATATCTGATGGTAGTGCAGTTCTTGGACTTGGCAATATAGGTGCTCTTGCTGCTATGCCAGTTATGGAAGGGAAGGCAGTTTTATTTAAAGAATTCGGTAATGTAAATGCTGTACCTATATGTCTTGATACTCAGGACACGGAAGAAATCATTAAAACTATAGTTAATATTGCTCCCTGCTATGGCGGAATTAACCTAGAGGATATATCCGCTTTGAAATAGAAACTAGACTAAAAGAATTATTAGATATTCCTGTTTTTCATGATGACCAACATGGCACTGCTATTGTAGTTCTTGCTGGTATTATAAATGGTTTAAAGGTAACTGGCAAAAAGAAGGAGAACTGTAAGGTAGTGGTTAATGGTGCTGGTTCTGCTGGTGTTGCAATAACCAAATTACTTCTTAGATATGGTTTTCCTGATGTCACTATGTGTGACCGCTTTGGTATAATTAATAAGGACTATGATAACTTAAACTGGATGCAAAAAGAGATGACTAAAGTCACTAACCTATCTGGCAAAGCTGGTACTCTAGCTGATGCATTAGTGGGTGCTGATATATTTGTAGGAGTTTCTGCTCCAAATATAGTAACTGCTGATATGGTAGCTTCTATGAACAAAGATTCTATACTATTTGCTATGGCTAATCCTACTCCAGAAATTATGCCTGATATAGCTAAGGCTGCTGGTGCTAGAGTTGTAGGTACTGGTCGTTCAGATTTTCCTAACCAGGTAAATAATGTAGTAGCCTTCCCCGGTATATTTAAAGGTGCTTTAGAAGGACGTGCAACACAGATAACTGAGGAAATGAAATTAGCTGCTGCTTATGCCATTGCTGGCTTAGTGCCTGATTCTGAATTAAACGATGAAAATATAATGCCTGAACCTTTTGATCCACGAGTTGCAGAGGTTGTATGTGCCGCTGTTAAGGAGCATATATAAATCATGGATAATCGTCTTATAACATATAAATTAATAATATTATATATGCTTGATAGAGTAGATTTTGCTCTTACTAATTCTCAGATATCCCAATTCATACTTGACAAGGGATATACTGACTATTTCACTTTGCAGGAAACTATTAATGAACTATTAGATTCCGGGTTTATTAATTCTAAGATTATAAGAAATGTATCCCATTACGAGATAACAAAGGCTGGACACGAAGCTATGGACTTATTTGATACCAAATTATCAGATGCTATCAAATTAGACATACTTCACTATTTTGAAATAAATAAAATACTGCTTAAAAACGAAGTAAGTATATATGCTGACTACGCTCCCTGTAATTCTAGTGCTGGATATGATGTAATGTGTACCATAAAGGATAAAAATGATACTATATTAGATCTTAAAATAATGCTTCCTACCAGGGACCGTGCCATTGAAATATGTGATGCCTGGTCTGAGCGAAGTCAGGAAATATACGATTATTTAGTTAAAAATCTATAACTATTCTACATTTTCAATATTATCTTTAATAAGGTCTATGTATTCCCATATTTCTTCTCTTCCTTGCTTGGAAGTAGCTGAGAATGGGAATACCTTTGTACCTTCAACTACCTTCAATTTATTCTTAATCAGTTTAATCTGCTTGGCAATCTGACTTCTATTTATCTTATCTAGCTTTGTAGCTATAATAACTGGCTCATAACCATTGTGTATTATCCAATCATACATATTCACATCATTGGCAGAAGGTTCATGTCTTATATCAATAAGTAGAAATACTATAACCAATCTACTAGAAGAATGAAGATATCTTTCTATCAATTGACCCCATTTTTCTTTTACCTCTTCTGATACCTTTGCATATCCATATCCTGGTAAATCTACAAAATACAATTCTTCATCTACATTATAAAAATTAATAGTTTGAGTCTTTCCTGGTTGTTGTGATGTTCTTGCCAAAGACTTTCTATTAATAAGTCCATTAATAAGCGAGGATTTTCCTACATTGGATTTTCCTGCAAAGGCTATCTCTGGCATATTATTTTCTGGTAAAATACTAGTTATTCCACATACCGTTTCCAAGCTCACATTATTAACATGTCTCATATCTATTCGCCTCCTTTATTTGATAAATTAAATCCATCTTTTTGTCAGAAAAGTTGATTAGTCCCAAAAAACCCACAGTCATTAATCAAACTGTGGGTTTTTATACATCTATGCTATCTCATTATCATGATGCTTCATAGTTTTTCTTAATTTGTTCTTCTTAGCTATAGGTTCATCAGATATAGTAAGTATAGGATCGCCTATGCCTTCTACCACATCCTCTGTTATAACACATTTGGCTATAGTATCATCTGATGGTATCTCATACATCAAGTCGATAACTACATCCTCCATAATAGCTCTAAGTCCTCTAGCACCTGTCTTACGTTCCATAGCCTTTTTAGCTATAGCCTTAAGTGCATCTGGCTCGAATTCCAAATCAACGCCATCTAATTCAAATAATCTCTTATATTGTTTACATATAGAACTCTTTGGCTCTGATAAAATTCTAACCAATGCCTCTTCATCTAACAAATCTAAAGATACAGTAACCGGAACACGTCCTACAAACTCTGGAATAAGTCCATATTTGATATAATCCTGAGGTAATACCTGTTTAAGAAGTTCACCTACATTCTGCTCTCTCTTATCAGCCACCTTGGCATTAAATCCAATAGAGCTTTCGCCTACTCTGTTCTCTATTATATTCTCCAAGCCATCAAAAGCACCACCACATATAAATAGTATATTAGTAGTATCTATCTGAATAAACTCTTGATGTGGATGTTTTCTACCACCTTGTGGCGGTACAGATGCAACAGTTCCTTCTATAATCTTAAGCAAAGCCTGCTGTACACCTTCACCAGATACATCTCTAGTTATAGATACATTTTCTGACTTTCTAGTTATCTTATCAATCTCATCTATATAGATAATACCATATTGTGCTTTCTCTACATCATAATCAGCAGCTTGTATAATCTTGAGAAGAATATTCTCTACATCTTCTCCTACATAACCAGCCTCTGTAAGCGCTGTAGCATCTGCTATAGTAAATGGTACATTAAGCAAACGTGCTAATGTCTGTGCTAAATATGTCTTACCTGAACCAGTAGGTCCTAACATAAGAATGTTACTCTTTTGTAATTCTACATCAAAGTCTTTCTCAGATAATATACGTTTATAATGATTATATACTGCAACAGATAATACCTTTTTAGCATCATCCTGTCCTATAACATATTGATCTAAGAATTCTTTTATCTCTTTTGGTTTTAAAAGATTAATCGCATCATCATCATCAAATGGTGTGTCAAATTCATCTTCTATAATCTCTGAACATACTTCTATGCACTCATCACATATATACACATCTGGTCCTGCAATTAGCTTTCTAACCTGATCCTGCGTCTTATTACAAAAAGAACATCTAAGCTGTTTTCTGTCATCATTACGACTAGCCATATAGTCACCCCTACCTTAAATATTATCGTTATGCACGATTAGTCATAACATTATCGATTAAGCCATAGGCAACGGCCTCATCTGCACTTAACCAATTATCTCTATCTGTATCCTTCTCAACAACCTCCAATGGTTTACCAGTATTCTCTGCTAATATACCATTAAGTCTTGCCTTAGTCCTTTGTATATGATCAGCAGCAATCTGAATCTCAGTTGCCTGACCTTGAGCTCCACCCATAGGTTGATGAATCATAATCTCTGAATTAGGAGTAGCATATCTCTTACCCTTCGCTCCACCAGCAAGTAAAAATGCTCCCATACTAGCTGCCATACCAACGCATATAGTTGATACATCACACTTAATATAATTCATAGTATCATATATACCAAGTCCTGCAGATACTGATCCACCTGGACTGTTTATATATAAATGTATATCCTTAGAAGGATCCTCTGCCTCTAAGAAAAATAACTGAGCAATAATAAGGCTAGCTGATACATCATTAACCTCTTCACCTAGAAATATTATTCTCTCCTTTAACAATCTTGAGTAAATATCATAGGATCTCTCTCCACGACTAGTTTGCTCAATGACATACGGTACTAAACTCATAATAACTACCTCCTTATAAAACTACTAATTAAGCCTCTACGGCCTTATCTGCAACAAATTCTGCTGCTTTTTGAACGGCTAAATCTAACTTCATTGCTTTCTTCTCATCTTCACCAACAAGCTCTTTTAGCTTGTCAATCTCCATCTGGTATTGAGCAGCCATAGTCTCTAACTCTTTGTCGAGCTCATCATCAGAGGCTTCTATATTCTCAGCCTTAACTATAGCCTCTAATACTAATCTAGATTTGATACGACGCTCTGCTTCTGGAGTAAGCTGCTCCATAAATTTGTCTTTATCCATACCTGTAAATTGGAAATACTGCTCTATAGATAACCCTTGATATGAAAGTCTCTGTGCAAACTCTTCTAACATCTGCTCTTTTGTATGCTCTACCATCTGAGAAGGTACATCCATATTTGCTTCTTCTATAATCTTATCTATAACAGCGCCTTCTTTGGCATTCTTGACTTCTTTTTCTTTCTTCACTTCTAAAGTCTTCTTAAGATCCTCTTTGTACTCAGCAAGTGTATCAAACTCAGATACTTCACTAGCAAATTCATCATCTAGCTCAGGTAATTCTGTCTCTTTAATCTCATTAAGCTTTACCTTAAATACTGCTGGTTTACCAGCTAAAGAAGGCTCTTGATACTCCTCTGGGAAAGTAACATTAACATCAAATTCTTCATTTAAATTCTTACCAACTATCTGATCTTCAAATGTATCTATAAATGAATGAGAACCTAATACTAATGCATAATTCTCACCTTTTCCACCTTCAAATGCTACATCATCTATAAAGCCTTCAAAGTCTATAATGACTTCATCATCTAATTTAGCAGCTCTATTCTCTACCGGAATAGTTCTAGAGTTCTGATGTCTAATATTCTCAAGCTCTGCATTTAATTCCTCATCTGTTACTGCAGCTTCTA
>CAZOUU010000138.1:0-5041 GCA_964583045.1 uncultured Lachnospiraceae bacterium
CTAAGGTTACCAATTTGAAGTCAGCAGAATCTGCACCTCTATCTACCACTACAACATCACAATAATTACTATTCATTATATGGGCTGTATCACATACTAGAGTTACCTCAATACCATATTCCTTTGCTATAGCTTCAACTATGCTTACTACTGGACAAGCATCTGCATCTATATATATCCTCATATTATCTACCTAACAAAGTAATCATACCCTCTGCTAACCTCTCTTTAAACTGCATATAAAAATTTTTATACTCATCATATGGTTTCACATAAAAATGTTGTAGTACATACATACTTATCTGCTTAACCCTATCTGGATCATCAGAACTCTCTATTGCCTGCTCTAAATCCTTCAAAAAATAATGCCAGGAGTTTATGTATTCCTCATTATCATGTATATTTATAACATCTATCCATTTCTTTACTTTAACCTTAGTCTTATTCTCCTTAGGACATTCATTTACCTGAATAAAATACCTAAAAGAATCATCTTCATATATTCTTCCAAGTGGAAACAATCTACATATACCTGGTCGGAATTCATGAATAGTACACCTTCCTGTATCACTTAAAAACGAACATCTACCTTCTTTTCCTAACATCTTTATATTAGGAAGTATAACTCCATCCACTATATTAAGTTCTAAGCTATAGCTAACTAGCTCATTAAAGGTAACCTGAAGATTAGTAGTTAATTCATACACATCCAAAGGATCCAGCACTATAGACGAACCCATACCTGTACAACATTTAGAACAGCCTTCACAGCCATTACAATCTGCCTTTGCTAAGTCATTTGCGGTATATAATTTTCCATCTGATATATCTTCAAAGCTTACTTCTCTACGCATACTGTTATCTCCCCTCTAGCCTAAGATACTCTATATAGCTTTTACATATAATCTTTAGCTTAGATAATTATACCAATTCTAATGCTTGTTTAATATCCTCTAGTATATCCTCAACATTTTCTATACCCACTGATAGACGAATCAAATCAGGTTGTACCCCTGCCTCTGCTAACTGCTCATCTGTCATCTGACGATGTGTATGACTAGCTGGGTGAAGCAAGCACGTTCTACTATCAGCTACATGAGTAACTATACTAACTAGCTTTAGGCTGTCCATAAATTTAAGAGCCGCGTCCCTTCCTCCTTTAATGCCAAAGGCAAGTACGCCACAAGAACCATTAGGTAAATACTTCTTAGCAAGCTCATAATATTTATTACTCTCTAGACCAGAGTAATTAACCCATGCCACCTTATCATTACCTTCTAAATATTTAGCTATAGCCAATGCATTCTCACAATGTCTAGCAACTCTTAGGTGTAAGCTCTCTAATCCCATATTAAGATAGAAAGCATTTTGAGGTGATTGAATAGAACCAACATCTCTCATAAGTTGGGCTGTAGCTTTCGTAATATAGCCACCTTTGCCAAATTTCTTTGCATAAGTAATACCATGATATGAATCATCTGGTGTAGTAAGACCATGAAACTTATCTCCATATTTCATCCAATCAAAATTACCACTATCTACTATACAGCCTCCTACTCCTACTCCATGACCATCCATATACTTAGTAGTAGAATGGGTAACTATATCCACTCCCCACTCAAATGGTCTACAGTTTACTGGAGTTGCAAATGTATTATCAACTATAAGTGGTACATTATGTTTATGAGCAAGTCTTGCAAATTTCTCAAAATCAAATACGGATACTGTAGGATTAGTAATCGTCTCTCCAAATACAGCCTTAGTATTAGACTTAAAATATTTATCCAATTCTTCCTCTGACAAATCCTGATCTACAAAGGTACATTCTATACCCATCTTTTTCATAGTAACACCAAATAAATTATAGGTTCCTCCATATATAGATGAACTAGCTATAAAATGATCTCCTACTTCACATATATTAAATAAAGCATAGAAGTTAGCTGCCTGTCCTGAGGATGTAAGCATAGCTGCTACACCGCCCTCCATAGCACATATCTTGGCTGCTACAGCATCATTAGTAGGATTCTGTAGTCTGGTATAGAAATATCCCTCAGCCTCTAAATCAAATAATTTGCCCATATCCTCACTAGTATCATATTTGAAAGTAGTACTCTGATATATAGGTACCTGTCTAGGCTCTCCGTTACCTGGCCTCCAGCCATCTTGTACACATTTAGTTTCAATTCTTGTATTCATATACATTCATCCTTTCTTGCTCTTTAGTTTGTATCATTATAAATCATTATACTATCATAGTAAAATTCAAATAAAATATGGTTTGCTATAGATAAATCCTATAGCAAACCATATCTAACTTACTCTGTAAATTTTCTAATAGCTTCTAGATATATCTCACCCATTCTACTAAGAGTTATATCCTTATGAGTTATGCTTCCTACTCTTATATTATCATCTATATCTAGCGGAATAGTAACTACATTTTCGCCATTAAGTTCCTCACACACTATTCCGGTGCTAAAGGTATATCCGTTAAGTCCTATCAGAAGATTAAAAAGAGTGGCTCTATCACTTACATATATAGTCTTACTATGTTCTAGAGTACTAAGTATCTCCTCCGAAAAATAAAAAGAATTATTATCTCCTTGTTCAAAGGAAAGGTATGGAAAATCCCCTATCTCATCCAGCTTAATCTTTTTCTTTTTAGCCAGTGGATTACTCTTACTAACAAATACATGTGGCTGTGCTGCAAATAATTCCTCATAAACCAAATCACTATCTTTGATAAGCTTTGTAATAACCTTCTCATTAAAATCATTAAGATATAATATACCTATCTCACTACGAAGACTTCTTACATCTTCTATAATCTCATAGGTTTTAGTCTCTCTAATGGTAAATTCGTAATTATCTCCGCCATATTCTTTAATTAAATCTACAAAAGCATTAACTGCAAAGGAATAGTGTTGAGTAGATATACTAAACTTTTGCTTTGCTGGTTTACCTAGATATTCCTCTTCTAATAGGTCTGCCTGCTCTATAACCTGTCTGGCATAGCCTAGAAATTTTTTCCCTTCTAAAGATATTTCTATACCCTTATTATTTCTAAGAAATATAGTAATACCTAATTCTCTCTCTAGTTCTTTAATAGCATTAGAAAGCGTTGGCTGAGATATAAACATAGCCTTAGCTGCTTCACTTATGGATTTTTGTTCTGCTATTGCTATAGCATATTTTAACTGCTGTAAAGTCATATTATATTGATTCTCCTAAAGTAATCCAAGGCTGTGGCTGCGCTACAAATACTCCCTTAGAATTCATCTTTGATACACCTATCTGTATGGTATCTGTAGTTCCTATATTATATTTCTCAAATAAAGTTTTAGTAAGTACCAGCTTATCTAACTCTAATGTATATATAACAAATTGAAGCTTAGGATTCTTCTCTAACAGATTTTTCATATGATTCTCTAAATTATTATCTGCCACTATAAATGCAAGACGTGGTAATGGTAAGCTATCCAATGTATTATTATCTAGATTATCTACTATCTCTACATTATGAACACCAAATTTAACTGTATTTTCATTCATAGCGGTCATTGAACCCTTATCACCCTCTACTGCTATAATTGTGCCTTCGCTAGCTGCTATAGCCGCCTCTATAACTATGGATTCTCCACTCACTATACATATACAATCCTGCTCGTCCACATTAAGTAGACTCATAATAACAGCACGTATTTCATTACCTACATATTTTACTTCGCCCTTGCTAAACTGATCATTCTTAATACCTATTCTATATGACTCTCTAGTATTCTCGTTAAGCACAAAGAATACCGTAGGCTCATTAAATTCTTTACTAATAAGTTCCTTTAATTTTGCTTGCTTTATATCACTTCCGGGCTCTAGTCCTGTACCATACCATACGTCTGTATCTCCAAGCCCTGCTTCCCATATATCATATAGCAGACCTTCATTACTATTATCAGTAAATATAAGCACCCTCTTATGAGATTCTATGGTAGGAATAACATTCTTTTTCTTGCCACATATATTCAGCATCTTGACCTTTTCAGGACTCACATTCATCTTGTTACTGAAAAAGCTAGTCCATGAGAGCATTTGTGCACTTGTAAATGTATTTGTAATCTTTTTATCTATAATATCATCCTCCTATAATGGTTTAAAATCTGAAGCAGGATGCTTACAGATAGGACATATATAATCCTCTGGAAGCACATCTCCCTTATATATATACCCGCATATAGTACATATAAATCCTTTTTCAGCTGTAGGCTTAGGAGCTGGTTTAATGTGCTGTTGATAATAGGTATAGGTTACAGAATTCTGCTCTGCTAATATATCTGCATCTGTTACATCTGCTATAAATAGTGTATGAGTTCCCAAATCTACTGTATCTATCACCTTGCCAGATATATATGCATTCACATCCTTAGTTAAATATACTATACCATTATCACTTCTTTTATATTCTATCTCCACCAGCTTATCTACATCTCTACCACTTTGAAATCCAAACTGTTTAAATGTATCAAACTTAGAATCCTCTGTTAATATAGATAGATTAAATTCCTTAGTCTCCATAATCATATCATGGGTATAATTAGCCTTATTAACCGCCACTGTAATTCTATTAGGGGTAGTCGTTACCTGAGCTGCTGTATTTATAATACAACCGTTATCTTTATCCCCTTGTTTAGCCGTTAATACAAACAATCCATAGCTTAACTTGTACATTGCACCATTATTCATATATTTTATGCTCCTTTATGTAATTATGTTATCTTATTTTAACATATTTATTCATTTCTATCCAGGATAAAAGTACTAAGAAAACAAACTGTTATGAACACTATCTAGACTCGTAACGAAATCCTCTCGCATAATTTCCAATCATTTAGTATACCCAAGGTAAAAATTTCGCCATAGGTGTTCTTTCCCCTTCAGTTCAATGACAAAAAGCTATAGGCACTTATTTAAGTACGAAGTTTGAGAATATAATTTGATATCAAATGTTTTCTACATTAAATCTGACCAAAAAGGTATTGATTTA
>CAZOUU010000139.1:0-5000 GCA_964583045.1 uncultured Lachnospiraceae bacterium
TTTAAGCACAAATCTACATCATTGTAGGCTACCGCCAGCTGCTCATCAAAGCCACCTATCTCATCAAACAAGGATTTTCTCATAAGCATACAAGCTGCTGTAACAGCACTTACATCCTGAGCATAGTATAATCTACCCATATATCCTACCGAAGTATTAGGTTCTCCAGCATGGCTATGTATAGCTATACCATCAGGACCAGCACCTATAATAACTCCATTATGCTGTATTCTATCATCCCCAAAGGACAATTTAGCACCTACTGCTCCTACATCACTACGCATACCATACATAAGTAATTCTTCTATCCAATTAGGAGTTACTATCTCTATATCATTATTAAGGAATAGTAGATATTCTCCATCCACCAGGCTTGCCGCATAATTATTTATAGCAGAATAATTAAAAGGCTTAGTCCACTCTACCACCCTTACACAATCTATAGCTTCTATAAGTCCATAGTATTCTAATACCTCTTCATCAGTGGTACCATTCTCCACTACTATTATCTCAAAATTATCATATGTAGACATCTTTAATACAGAATCAATACAGGTAGTAATAAACTGCAAGCTATCCTTATTAGGTATAATAATAGACACCTTAGGATGATAAGCCAACTCATAATCTATCTTGTATATAGTAGGAAATGCTGGTGAACTATTAACCTCCGCCTTCATTCCATCACGCAAAATACTGTCTCTAACTGCCTTTTTACCTGCTTCTATAGCATAGGTCTTAGAATTAATATCTAAGGATACTGAGTTCTTATGAGAACGCCAAAAATATAGTAATTTAGGTACATGAGCTACATGTCTAGCAGCTTTTGTAAGTCTTAAAATCATATCATGATCTTGACTACCATCATATTCTGTACTAAACATACCTACCTTATCAATCAAAGCAGCCTCAAAGCTAGTAAAATGACATATGTAGTTATTAGCTCTAAGATTATCTATAGCAAAATCAGGTTTGAAATGATAGCTAATAATGTCATACATATCATTGCCATTAAATGTAGCCTCATCCGTATATACAAAGTCTGCATCCTCTTCACAAATCTTTTTCATAACCTCATATAGAGCGGAAGGATGTAATATATCATCATGATCAAAGAAGGATATAAATTCACCTGTTGCCATCTTAATGCACACATTGGTATTCTCTGATATACCTAGATTCTTCTCTAATTTCTTATATACCACTCTGCTATCCTTTGCAGCATATTCTTTACTAATCTCGCCTACATAACCATGCTCCTCATCACTACCATCAGCCAGGCAAAGCTGCCATCTTCCATAGGTCTGAGCCACTACAGAATCTATCATATCTCTTAGGTAATTATCTGGTGTATTATACAAAGGGACAAGTATACTAAAGGTAATAGCCTTAGGAAATACTGTCTCTGATTCCTTTTTCTTCTCTTCCTCATCTGGCAATATAGACATAATGTATTCTTTATCATAGGTCTTACGTCTGCCCTTAGCACCAATAGATGTTATTGCATTAACAAAACCCATTACTCTACATTTGATCATAGCTAATCTAATATGGTTGTATACTATCCTTGCTGGCTTTAGTAGAGGCCACCACATAGTACCCTTCAATTTTCTGATACCTGTGGTATTAGGAGTAGCCGCATTCAATCTATCACTTAATGTAGTATTGTCCAAGCCAAGCTGTCTCTCCTCTAGAAAATCCTTTAGTTTATCACTATATTCTATATTCATACTTTTACTCCTGTTTGTCTTTTATTCTTAGCTATATATAATTCATATGACAATAATTATATCTGTCAGCTACAATAGTAGCTCAAATAGCCTAATATAACATTACCCACTATTATAATAGGTGCTATAAGAACTAATATATTATATACTGTTTGATTAAGATTATTTTTAATCTTATTGGTGTTCAATATATACATAAGCGGTAGTAACAAAGGTATATAATATCTGCCTTGAACTCCTGTTATCTCACCATATCCTACTGGCGTGAAGCTTAGATACATCGCTGTCCATATAAGGCACATAACACTAAATACTAAGCCTGCTGTAACTATCTTTACATATGGCTTTAAGGTATATTCATTTGTGTCTGTTATACCCACTGCTAATAATATGAGTGCTATAACTCCCGGTAATTGGAAGGAAACCATATGACCAAAGGTACCAAGTCCAGATACATCTAGCATATAATCCACAAATGAGGTCTTTATGCTGGATATAAGTAAACGTGCATAGGTGATAATATGGGTAAATATATAATCTATCTGACCCGCTGTACTAGTGTCTCCTCCTCTGGTATCTCCTACCACTGGTGGATTAAGAAGCGTAGGTAGAGTCATAAAGGCTACCAACGCAATACATAGCACAAAAACTCCACTCTTTACTAACCACATAGTCTTATTATCTTTAAATTTCTTCTTAGGTAATAATATGAGTATCAATATCATAGGTACATATATCATCTTAATGCTACATACTACGAACATAGATACCATGAATATAATATAACTTTTCTTAGACATCTTGGTCTCACTATCTACAAATTCAGATATGATATAAGATAGACCTAAGAACATAAATGCATTTAAGGTAGCATCATAAGAATAGGACGCTGCGAGAAATAAAGGTGTAGGCATAAGTGCAATTAGTGTCATAATTCTCTTACCTACCTTGGTGTGCCTAATAGCTAAGAAGGTAATACCTACATATAAGAGCAAGTTAAATATCTTACCTAACATGTACACTGCTGTAAAAGGTAGATGAATAGTCTTTGCTATATTTATACCTATTGCAGAGGCGATATGTCCTATATCGCTAATTTTATCAAGCTTAGAGCTTGTTATAATGGCATCAGGTGCATCTACAGTGTAATCCACATGCTCATTAATATATTCATTCATAGAGGTATATTCTTCATAGGTTCTAGGATAATATATATCTCGAATCTCTATGTCCTTTAAATAATTCTCTAACATAGGAGTAGATACCACCTTGCCTGTCCAAGATAGATTATACGCCCCATTAAAATGATAGGCCTCATCCCATGATACTTTTAGAGTAGGCATAGATATAATTATAACCATACCTAGGCATAATGCTGTAAATGCAAAACCATACTCTAGCTTCTTAACAAATATCTTATAGAACAAAATCAAGGATAAGATAACCATAACTATTATGAAGTCTCTAATGGCTACTCTCCAGTTAATAGTTGCTCTATTATCATATATAAAATTCTCTATAGCTATACCCTTTGCATCCTTATCAAAGAACATCTCTATACGAACTACTGAGGATCCCACGTTAATAACAGATTTAGACATAGCATAATTATTACTATCTGTATATTGACTTACAAATTCTCCATTCTCTGGAGTATCAGCATATACATTATTAACTGTTACATTAAAATCCTTATGCAAATCATAGTCATAGGATAATTTATTAAGCAAACTCATACTTTTATATATAGTAATACTCGCCTTGCTACTAGTCATAACTAGTTTTCCATCCTGAAGCTCAAATCCAGAATAGGATATATCGTCACTATTAAAGTCTATATCCATAACGCCCTGTTCACTAGGGTCTAGTGAGTGCCAGGTTCTTGCACTATTATATTGCTTAAGAGCTGAAAAACCTAATGCAGCTACTAATATAAAAACTATTTTTAATATAATTATTAGCTTCTTGTGTTCTCGTATTTTTCCTAACTTTTCTCTCATGTAACCTCCAAAAATAAACCTATGCATTATCTTATTATGTTCATATATCATATAAGTACACATACATTTTTTATAGTACCACACTACCCGGCAAAAGTCATCTTATAAATGGAGGCACATATTATTTTTGTCTGTATGGAATAGTAAACCAATTACTAACCGAAGATCTAAGATATGCCAACGGATACTGAACAATTGTAAACACCTATTCTTAAATCATCTATAGTCTCAGTGCCTTCATAATTAGCCTTGTGAGGATATAAAGAACTACCTCTATCTTTAGATTCTCCTGCCACCACAATAGTCAGATTATCTATCGAACCATCACTGTTAAGATCCATATTATCTTTAACACCGCCAGCAGCATTTATCTTACTAATAACCTCTGTTACCAGCATATAATCACTATCATCATAATCATCTGCATTATAATCTAAGGTATAGGGAGTAACGCAAAGCTATTTGTAGTAACATATAATATAGTTACTATAACTATAAGTATCTTCTTTATAAAAACAGTAGATTTTCTCTTCATATGCATCCCTCATTGCCTTTCTGCTTGTCTACTAATCTAAACAACCTATCATTATAAGTTCTATTAATTTTCTTTCTATTATATCTTTTGCAATTGCAAAAATCAACGAATATGCTTAATGGCTTCAAATGTAAACTTGTATCTTTTTGCAACACTGTCTGGAAGTTGTTTCCATTATCTTATTCATCTTGTCATTAACCTAATGTGTTTCAACTATAAGAACTTCTACCTGATCTTGTAAGCCAAGAAACAATGCTATTAAGATTGACTTATCAATGTTATTTTAAACAAAAAGATGCCCCTGGTTTCAATACCAAGAGCATCAAAGATAATAATGCTATTTACCACAATTCCAGACTATCCTCTGCATCTACCCACATCTGCATTTCTCCGTCCAGCACCAGTCTAGCATATTCTAATGGTCATCAATTGCAAGTGCATTTAGGGAGCATCAGAATCATATAATAAAATTCTTTGAGCACCATTAATGAAATATCATTTATTTTGGGTTAACAGCTAAATCTTTAAGTTCTTCTGGTCTATACATTTATTCCTCTATAATATAAAAGAAAATGTCTGCCTTTTGAGGATCTACAGACTTCAACTCATTGTAGACATTCACTTCCCTGAAAACGAGGTTTGCGTTCTTATCATCTAGCGAAATATACTTCCTTGTATCATCATCCAGCAGTATATCTGCATTATCAATGACAATCAGCTTTCCTGTTTCTTCAC
>CAZOUU010000140.1:0-4983 GCA_964583045.1 uncultured Lachnospiraceae bacterium
AAAGTAAATTTTTAACTTTTATATTTAGTTTAGTTCCAGGTGCAGGACATATGTATTTAGGATATTTAAAAACAGGAATAATAATAATGGCAACATTTATATTACTTTCATATATAGTAGGTTTAACAGGGATATCTTTATTTAGTATATTTCTTCCAGTAATATGGGCATATTCATTTTTTGATACTTTTCAGTTATATAATGGTGAAAAATCACATGATGATTATATAATTGATAGATTTTTAAATAAAATCAATGTTAAGTATATAGGTTATGCACTTATATTTGTTGGAGTAATATCAGTATCTAAACAAGTTTTATATCCAATGTTTTATAATCTTTTACAAAGCTTAGGTTTTACAGATATATATATGTTAGAAAGATATATTCAAACCATAGTAGTAGCTGTAATATTTATCTTTGGTGGATTTAAACTAATAAACTATAATAAAACATTAGATGAAGTAGTAAAAGATATTTCAGATTCAAATAATGAGGATGATTTTTATGAGAACTAAAAAAATAGGACTATTTTCAATGGGAATATCACTAATATCTTTTGGAATAATAATACTACTTACTCAATTTGATCTAATAAATGGATATGATATAGTTATGTATGGACATACCCATGTTCCTAAGATAAGCGTGGGAGAGAAGCTAACAGTTCTTAATCCAGGCAGCATATCTTACCCTAGACAAGAAGGAAGAAAGAAAACATTTATGATTATGAATTTAGACCAGAATGGTGAGGCACATTATTCTCTGGGAACACTAAAATCATCATTGCAAGATGTATATAGAGGATTTTATTAGATATGAAAAAAGGCGATATAGTAGAAGGCATTATAACTGAATATGATTTTCCTAATAAAGGCAGCTTTGTAGTAGAAGATAAAAAGGTAATTACCAAAGGGGCTATATTAGGACAAAGAGTTAGTGTGGCTATCAAAAAGAATAGAAAAGATAAGGCTGAGGGAAGATTAAAGGAGGTATTAGAATTATCTCCTAAGGAGACTTGCGATCCAGAATGCTCTCACTTTGGTATATGTGGGGGATGTACTTACCAGAGATTTCCGTATGAAGTACAGCTAGAGATAAAAGAAGGTCAAGTAAAGAGATTAGTAGATGGATTAAAAGTGCCTTACAAATGGAATGGCATAAAGGGTAGCCCCGTTACAAGTGGTTATAGAAATAAGATGGAATACTCTTTTGGAGACGAATATAAGGATGGCCCATTGGCACTTGGTATGCATAAGAAGGGTAGCTTTTATGATATAGTTAGCATAAAAGATTGTAGTATTGTATCTTCGGACTATAATAAGATAGTGACAGCTACGCTTAGGTTCTTTGAGGATAAGGGAATTCCTTATTTTAAAAAGATGAGCCATGAGGGAGTGCTAAGGCATCTAGTGGTTAGACAATCTAAGTCAAATGGAGATATATTGGTTAATCTGGTTACATCAACTCAATATGATAACCTATATATAGAGGACTATGTAAATACGCTGTTAGGGCTTTCATTAGAAGGTAGAATAAGTGGTATATTACATACAAAGAATGACAGTCTGTCAGATGTGGTCCAGAGTGATGAGACTATTTTACTGTATGGGGAGGATTGTATATATGAGAATATATTAGGCCTTACATTTAAAATATCACCATTTTCATTTTTTCAAACTAATTCTCTAGGAGCAGAAGTGCTATATAATACAGCTAGAGAATATGTGGGAGACACTAAGGATAAGGTTATATTTGACCTATATAGTGGAACAGGTACTATAGCGCAGATGTTAGCACCAGTAGCCAGTAAGGTTATAGGCGTGGAGATAGTAGAAGAGGCCGTAGAAGCAGCTAAGAGTAATGCGGAACTAAATGGTCTAACCAACTGTGAGTTTATAGCGGGTGATGTACTTAAGGTTATAGATGAGATAGAGGATAAGCCGGATATTATAGTATTAGATCCGCCTAGAGATGGTATACATCCCAAGGCTATACAAAAGATTATAGATTATGATGTAGACGAGATAGTCTATATATCCTGCAAGCCTACTAGTTTAGTTAGGGATTTGGCAGTTTTTATAGAGCGTGAATACGAGATTGTGGAAGCCTGTGCGGTAGACCAATTTGCATATACGGTTCATTGTGAATCTATAGTAAAACTTAGAAAAGTAAGATAGGGATACCATTATTGGATGGAGGAATGTATTATGGGTAAGATAGAACCAGAGAAGATAACAGCACTTGAGCAAGTAGTAGAGTATAGTGCTAAGCTAATACCAGCGGTTAAACATATGTCATTAGAACTTAGAGAAGGAAGACAAGATGATACTAAAGAATTGCTTAAGTTAATTATATCAGGAATTAACTGGGAGATAGAGGTATTCAACTGCTTGGAAGATATAATAAATTGCAATGCGGATTGGGTAGATAAAGAAATAGTCACAGATGCAGTAGGCAATCTAGGCAGAGGTTTAAAAGAATCTGATGATAATATTATAGCTAGCTGTCTAGAGGATGATTTTCTACCATTTCTAAAGAGTTTTGAAAAAGCGGCAACCTTTAGATTGGAGCAGCAATCTAAGCTGGCAGAAGAAGAAAGTGAAGCAGCAGAGGAAATATAGATATTATGTAAAAAGCTACTATTATACTAGGTGAAAATCTAATGTAATAGTAGCTTTTATAAATATTGATTATATAATAATCCTGCATATTTGGAAGGAACATATGGATTAGGATATGAGGCCTGTGCCAAATTAGGGTAAGATACCATAAGCTTATCTACATAAGCTATAGGGTCTATAGTAACCTTATCTGTAGTGCGGGTTATATTTTTCCTAAGAGATGAGTTATCACCAAATAGTTCTCGTAAGTCGCCATTCTTTATACTGTTAGACAGTCTTGCAGAGTCCATAACCATATGGTTGCTATCGTCTATAGATAAACCAGCGGATATAAAATCATTTTCGCTTTGATGATATATGTAGGATATATCATTTAGCAGCTTGTTACGGCTTTTATTGTTAGCCTCATTAGAAGCAGCATTATCTACAAAACGATTATAGCTATCTACAAATGCCTCTACAGTATGTATCACTTGCTTGGTATCAGCTATAGCGTGTATATCTATAGGTTCACTGGTAGGTGCTAATAAATCCATAGATACAGTATTATTAATGGATATATTATTAATCTTAGAGGTGTGAGTCTCACCATTTATAGTAAATATAGCATCGGTAGGCTCTTCTAATACCCGATTAAGTCCAAAGACAGAGGCTAAGGAGTTACCACTGGTGGTATCGGATATCCAAAAGGCTAAACCATTGATATTTGCATTAGCAACAGCTCCCACTGAGTTAGATTCTAATACTATAGCAGAAGTATTATCCCTTATATCAAGAGAAGCGGATATGGCTATATTGCTATTATTAATGGTCTTTACTAAATTGTCCTGTACATCCTTATTGTGATCTGATTTGCCAACTGGCACCGAGAAACTGTAGGTATTCTTAGGGGTAACTATCTCAAAGGTATGCTCTTTATTAGCTAGTGTCTGGTAATCGGAACGCACATAATTACCTAGATTAATCTGATGTGAAGCCAATTGTGCTACTTCTATGGATAATGGATTAGGTATCTTATTGTAATCATTATTAAGAAGGCTGGCATATACCTTAGATTCGTCGGAGGAAGCTACCTCCCTTTGATTAAAGGCACTATCATCACTATCGCCTAATAGAGTCGCTAATTGCTGCAGCTCTATAGCATTCTCTTTTATACCTATGGCATAATTCTGGGTATTAGAGTCTAGATTTACCATGTATAGAGGAGAATTCTTATTTAGTTTCATAATTCTAGAATATAGACTTTTAAGATCAGTGCTCTTATGCAGTTCTAATTTGCTATTAGAATGTTTAGCAAGAGTAGCACTATAATAATTATAGACATTATTAGTATCTATCATATTAACTCCTCCTTCCTTGGAAAAATCAAAATCCTTTTATAATTAAACGAAGATATAATTAATATTATTATAATACTTTTTTTACAATATGTATATATTTTATGTTCATATTATTGAAGTAAATATTATTAATATATATTGTGAATACAGCTTGACAAGTTACTAGTATGATGTTATTCTAGATGTCGATGAACTGCCGAAGACAGTAGGTGCTTATGCGTAAGTGTTATACACGCCTACCGAGGAAGATATATTCAATTATGAATTATATTGCTTCTAGTCTTTGACTAGGAGCTTTTTTATTATTTGATCTAAGTGCAGTCATTAATATTATAAGGAGGTGCACTACAATATGGCAAAGGTAGAATTAAAACAACCAGTAGTAGAAGAGATTAAGGGTCACATTAAAGATGCTAAGACTATGATCGTAGTAGATTATCGTGGTTTAACAGTTGTAGAAGATACTAAGCTTCGTAAAGAACTTAGAGAAGCTGGTATTGTATACAAAGTATACAAGAACACAATGGTTAGATTTGCAATTGAAGGAACAGATTTTGAGCAGATTAAAGGTGAACTTGAAGGACCAACAGCTATAGCTATAGCTGCTGATGACGCTACTGCTCCAGCAAGAATATTAGCAAAGTTTGCTAAAGAAGTTCCTACTCTAGAGATTAAAGCTGGCGTTATCGATGGAACATATTATGATGCTAAGGGCGTTGTTCAAATCGCTTCTATACCATCAAGAGAAGAATTACTTTCAAAGTTACTTGGAAGTATTCAATCACCTATTACCAATTTTGCTCGTGTTATTAAACAAATCGCTGAGCAAAAAGGCGAAGAGGCATAAGACACTAGTGGTCTTATAAGTAAATTAAAATAAAATATCAACTAAAAAATAAATTTAATACATTTGACTATAGCAACGATTATTCCTATTATTATGGCAGGGATCAACAAGAGCCCTATTCCGAGCGGGATCAATGCCATGATAACAACAAAACCGATTATTGCCCCTATTA
>CAZOUU010000141.1:0-4981 GCA_964583045.1 uncultured Lachnospiraceae bacterium
AATAACTCTAAATCCTTTTCTCTTGTTTGTTTTAGCATAAACTTTCTTAAGGGTTTGGCTCCAGTTTCAAAGGCCTGTTCCTGATTTATTTCATTTTTTACAAAGGGTTGTATAGCTTCTTTATTAATAATAGTATTATTCTTATCTAAGATAGCATGAGCTATAGGGTGATTAGTCTTACATTCACCAAAGGCAGCATATTTTAATATGTCTTCCTCTGATACTCCCTCAGCTTTTCTTATATCAGTTACTTCAAAGCTTCCGTAAGTTAAAGTACCTGTTTTATCGAAAGCAACTACATTTATGTCTGCTAGAGTCTCTAGGTAATTACCACCCTTAATAAGTATACCATTCTTAGAGGCTACCCCTATACCACCGAAGAATCCAAGCGGCACTGATATAACTAAGGCACATGGGCAAGATACAACCAAGAAGGATAAGGCTTTATATACCCATCTATAGAAATCATAGCTACCACTTATAATTGGTGGCAATATAGCTATCGCCAGAGCCAAAAATACTACAATAGGAGTATATATTCTGGCAAATCTAGTAATGAACTGTTCAGTATGTGACTTCTTGTCTGACGCATTTTCCACCATCTCCATAATTCTAGACACTGTGGAATCCGAAAATTTCTTAGTAACCCTTATCTTGATTAAGCCTGTCTTATTAATAGAGCCGCTGTATATGAAATCTCCTGTATATGCATCCTGGGGCTTTGCTTCTCCAGTTATAGCTGATACATCTAAACTAGTAGAACCCTCTATAATGTCTCCATCTAACGGAATCCTCTCTCCTGGTTTTACTTCAATTATATCTCCTACCTTAATGCTGTTAGGGGATACCTTTTCGGAGGAAGAGCCTACCACTAAATTAGCATACTCTGGTTTTATGTTAACTAACGCTTTTATAGAATGTCTAGCACTATCCACAGCCTTATCCTGAAAATATTCTCCTAACTTATAGAACAGCATAACCCCTACTGCCTCTGGATATTCCCCTATAATAATGGCTCCTACGGTAGCTACTGACATAAGGAAAAATTCATCAAACACCTGACCCCTAGAAATATTCTTTAGAGACTTAATTAATATATCATAGGCTATCAATAGATATGCTATTATGTAAACCACTATGGATATAGTATCATTAACTACACCCGTTTTTGATAGTATAACATTTGCAATAAATATAACCACACCTACAAGCAATGCATAAAATGAAGCCTTGCTTACATCTCCATGGTCATGTCCTTCATGGCGATGTCCCTCGTGGTGATGATGTTCATGTTCTCCACAGCCACAGCCCTCCTCATGGTGGTGATGTCCATGCTCTCCCTCTTCATCAGCATCATGAAAATTCTCTTCCCTAGCTTTATATTCCTCATATGGAATAAGGTCTACCTCTGACTCTATAGCTCTCATCTTCTTAATCGCTTCAGCTACTATACCTTCCTCCATATCTGCTGTCTCTATATCAACTATAAGCTTCTTATTCATAAAGCTCACATTAGAACTCTTTACTCCCTTTATCTTGCCAACTGCAGCTTCCATCTTAGCTGCACAGTTAGGGCATCCTAAATCTTTAATATAATATATCTTTTCCATATATACCTCTACTCTCTTACATGCTCTAAACCTTGAGCAAATATATGTATAATGTGGTCATCATTTAATGAATAATAGACTGACTTTCCATCCTTTCTACTTTTAACCAGCTTTGCATTCTTTAACACTCTTAGTTGGTGAGATATAGATGACTGTGACATATTAAGCAAGTTTGATATATCACACACACACATCTCTGCTTCAAATAATGCACACAGTATCTTAACTCTAGTAGTATCACCAAACACCTTAAATAATTCAGCCAGATCATATAAAGTCTCTTCCTCTGGCATATTAGCTTTAGCAAAATCTATGCTCGCTTGATGTATTACATTGCATTCGCACATATCGTTATCCATCATAAGTCTCCTCCTTATTAAACTATCTATACACAGACAATTACGTTTTAAAGTCTTTTTAGTTACAATAATTATCTATGTAGTTTACATCCATATCAGATCTCATATAAACGTATGAATATCTGTTCACATGTTCATAATATCACTACTCCTCTGCTCTGTCAACATTTTTATAACTGCCTCGAAAAATGTATACAATAAAAGCCTGGCAAATCACACTCCATAGGAGATGTTATGCCAGGCCTTTTTATACTGATTTATTCTATTATTTAGCTTCTTTTGCTGCCTTAGCCTTAGCTGATTTCTCAACCATAGTACAGCATATAATTAAAGCAACTATATACAATGCAATTGATGCATATAATACCTTTTGGTATCCAACCGGATTAACCATAATCTGTTGACCAGCTACTTTAATAGCCTTCTCTTCACCAAACTTGTTAACTATAAATGTAGCTAATTGGTTTCCTGATAATCCTGCAAAAGCCCATGCTGATAGTGTAATACCATGAATAGCACTGATAGACTTCATACCATAGTGATCTGATAATAATGTAGGAACATTACTAAATCCTCCACCATATCCAGCATTTACTGCACATAGTAATATAACTACTAACACAATAAGTATCATATTTCCACTACCATTTACTATACCCTGTGTTGTTATAACAAGACCTGTACATATAATAGACATAGCAAATATAATCTTGTATATAGTATTTCTATCTTTAAGACCATCAGCCCATGCTGAGAAGCCTAGACGTCCACCTGCATTAAATATCGCTGTTACTGATGAAAGCACACCTGCACATGCTGCAAGACCTATAGCTTTTATAATCATCTTCTCTTGAGAGATTAACATTAATCCACAAGTAATATTTATATAGAACATAAGCCATATACCGATAAATGTAATAGGCTTAGATTTGATTGTAGCCCAAGTACCTTCTGATTTGGCAGCTGTAGCTTCTTCATGCCAGCCTTCTGGTTTCTTAAGTAATAGATGTCCTACGAACATCATTACAAAATATATACCACCCATAATCCAGAACATCTTATATACACCAATGTTTTTATTACCTACAAGTGCGTTCATAATTGGGCTTGCTATAGCTTTGGCAGCACCAAAACCTGCTACTGCAAGACCTGTTGCAAGACCTTTTCTATCCTCAAACCATAACATAAGCGTCTTAACTGGAGATAAGTAGCCCGTTCCAAGTCCAATACCCATTACCATACCATAGCTTAAATATATACCTATAAGCGCCAAAGTACTTCCTTTGTGACTTCCACCATACATAATGAAAAATCCTGTACCAACCATACCTAATGTAAAGCTTATAGTTGCTATTAATGAAGACTTATGTATATCCTTCTCTACTATCTTACCTAAAAACGCTGCTGACATACCAAGGAAGAATATGGCGAAACTAAAAGCCCATTCAACACTACTCTTTGTGTGTCCTATATAGTCTGCTATATCTTGACTAAATATAGACCAACAATAAACTGTACCAATACTGCAATGTAGCAATAATGCTGGGATTGCTGCCCTTACCCATTTGTTATTCATCTTTAATTAACCTCTCCTATTATGCAAAATATGTATTGCGGTTTATCTATCCGCAACCTCACCAATGGCAATTCTACTCTCATTTATTCCAAAAAGCAAGGGATTTCACTAAAAATATACTAAAAATAAAGTGATAGTAATAGTTTTTTTGTGAAATGTTAATTATATAAAAATAAGCATAACCATTTTGCTCGTCATACCCATTTCTATATACCTTATATACCATACTTTACCTTCCGACTTTAGGCAATAAAAATGAGACCTATACAATTTCTCCATATATGGATAATCTAAATTATATAAGTCTCATTATATATATTAGCCCTTAAAATTAAGTCTGACTAACGATCTCTTAAGTGCCATCTCTGCTCTGGACATATCGTAGGCAGCACCGCCCTGACCTTTTAATCTTCTCTCCGCTCTAATCCTTGCTTCTTCAGCTCGATTAATATCTATCTCCTCTGGCCATTCTACAGATTCAGCCAACATAGTTAAGTTATTCTCCAATATCTGAACAAACCCTGATAGTAAAGCAGCCTCTTTTATCTCATTATTCTGATGTATTCTAAGTACTCCTGGTGCAATAATCTGAGTCATAGGAATGTGATCTCCATATACACCTACACTACCTTCAGTAGTAGTGTATTCTACAAAATCTACATCCTCATCAAAAAATATTCTCTCTGGAGCGATTATTTTAAGTCTAAATGTATTATTACCTGCCATACGCACCTACCTCTCCACTATGTCACATCTAAGCTAACAGCTACTTGTTAACCTTTGCAAGCACATCATCGATGTTACCTGCATTAAGGAAGTAGCTCTCTGGAATATCATCATGCTTGCCTTCGATAATCTCCTTAAAGCCTTGAATAGTTTCTGATACTGGTACATATTTTCCTTCTAAGCCAGTAAATTGACCAGCTACAAAGAATGGCTGTGATAAAAATCTTTGTACTTTTCTAGCACGAGATACTACTAACTTATCCTCTTCTGATAACTCATCCATACCAAGAATAGCTATAATATCTTGTAACTCCTTGTACTTCTGCAATATCTCTTGAACCCCTCGGGCAACCTTGTAATGTTCTTCACCAACTATACGTGGATCTAGGATTCTAGAGGTTGACTCCAATGGGTCTACTGCAGGATATATACCAAGCTCAACTATAGAACGAGATAATACTGTAGTAGCATCTAGATGGGCAAATGTAGTTGCTGGAGCAGGATCAGTTAAATCATCTGCTGGTACATATACAGCCTGAACAGATGTGATAGAACCATTCTTTGTTGAAGTTATACGCTCTTGTAACGCACCCATCTCTGTCTGTAATGTAGGTTGATAACCAACTGCTGAAGGTACACGACCAAGCAATGCAGATACCTCTGAACCAGCTTGTGTAAATCTAAATATATTATCAATGAAAAGTAATACA
>CAZOUU010000142.1:0-4910 GCA_964583045.1 uncultured Lachnospiraceae bacterium
ATTATGATAAACATTTACAATATCTTAATTATACAAGAAATATAAATCTAAGTATACAGGAATATGCTTTATACTACTATTATCCCAATAACCATTTATATTTAGCTACACTATATAGAGGCATAAGTGGTATAAGAATAGGAGTCTTTTTCACATACTCTTGATACTCTGAATCTTTACCATAGTTCTTATTTTGGCGAAGCTCCAATCGTCTAGCCCCACCGAACATTATGTAAACTATGCAGTCAAATCCTATATAGTAGCCAATAGATATTTACAAAATTTGTATCTGCTTAACATCTCTTTATATAGAAGAAATATCCTTGTTTTCCCCATTTACCTTTAAAATCCATTAATCCTACTACTGTATTCTCATCTACTTTTCTAAATACATCTATAATACCCAATTCATCATATATCATGGCTGCACTTAGTTTTTTTCTATATACAATCTGCCTTAGTCTGGCATCTGTTTTCTTTGAATTCAGAAATTTGTAGGCCCAATCAAACATATGCGAATTACAGCTTATCTTTCCCTTCATAACTAGCTTTGCATATAGCTTCACTGGCACAAATAAAACCGGTACATCAGACAGTTTAAAAAGTCTACGAGGGTTAATGGCATACGTTCTTCCCCTCTTGTCCTCAAACAGTAATGGTATTACCTCTTCACTGCTAACAAACATTTTACCAAACCAGGGTACAATACTAAGCAAACCTTCCATAGCATGACCAGTGTGTAATTCATAGCCCTTCCATTTTCCGATCATAAATTCTATGGACACACCTTCTAGTCTATCAAATACCTCATATGCAGTTTCTTGATTTATCATTTCACTTATAATATCTTCCATACATTCTCCAAAATCCCCCATAAATATACACTATCTAGTGGTTTATCTATGGGGGATACCTTTACATTAACATCTATTTATTTATAACCCTATTATCTACAGTACTTCTCTATATAATCTAAAGCTTGTTGTTCTGTGATATGAAAACCTTCTACGATTTCCATCTTTATGTATTTCTTTTCATCAAATTCTGTTAGCAACACCTTAACCACCTCACTTCTATTCTTTAGAAGAAATTGTCTAAGTACATCATGCTCTATACAATACACACAATCCCTATCTATAGCCTCTGCCATAGTCATACCCATATCCCTATAATTCCTTTGTTTCTCTTAACTTTAAATGTCTTTTGTTTCAATTGTCTCCTCCATTATAAATTATTATGTAATCAAACGCAACAAACTGCGAAAAAATAATCTACAATTTCATAGGCATCCCTCCTACTATTTAATTAAATAAAATGTGATACTTTGACCGACTGGTCTGGATCTTGCTTTTCTGCAAGAACGTGAACTAAATCCATCAACTTTCTTTTTCCAAAATAAATAGCATTCTCTTTCATTTATCCTCCAGTAATCACAAAAGCCTTAAGTAGTTTCCTACCTAAGGCTCATGGATGTTATCCCGTACATCGAGAAATGTTCTTTGTATTATTAGAATATCCGATTTGAGTAAATTTGCACAGCTACTACACCTTTTGAATCTCTCTTCCATACAAATCTTCATATACTTGTTTTTTTAGATAAGTATATATCATTCTTCCAAGTATAGGTATCATAAGCATACATGTGTAATACACTATTCTTTTAATCCATATGTTATCAAAAACTATATATTTTGTAATTATCTGCTGAATAAGTAAATGCCACATAAATATATCAAGTGAATACTTTCCTAACATCTCGATCCATTTCAGAAATAAATTTAGAATCTTACTCTTATTCACTCATCTCATTACTACATTGAGCAGCATTTAATCCCGCATCTTCACCTAACAGATTATATCCCTCTTGTGTGTAATGATACATATCCTGCATTAATCCCTTTTCTTTAAAACTTGTTGCTAAAGTTGATATCATTATACAATTATCACTATCTTTACATAATCTATCCTGTGCATTAATAATATCGTCATATAAACCATCTACATCACCATTATTACCTGTGCGAACTATCATACACTTCTCAATAATACCATCAGCTACTAGAGTATCTGTAATATTCTTCAACTCATTATAGTATTCATCTGAGCTTGTACCCACATCTCCATCACTCTCACCTTGACACCAAACCATATACGTATGCCTAACTTCTACATTCTCTAATCCCTTTAGATATTCCTTAGCTAAATTAGACCTATACACTATGTCATTATATATACTTGTACCTACTTGCCATTGATCTATAGTCGTAGCTCCTTCAGAGCAACTAACACCTACTATAGGCACACCAGTATTATCATAATAACTATTTGCAAATGCACTAACCATACCACCTTGTTTTCTTAGTTCTTGAGTATCTGTCCATATATCATTTACACCATTACTATTGTTTTGATTTATACCAAACGGTTCATATATATTATATAGATTAGCAGAATCTGTTATTGCTCTAAACTCATATCCAACTTCTACCCTTGGCGATAACATAGCGTTACCTTTTCCTGACATATTACTCTGTCCACAAAATATAAACAGATCTACTGTCTGATTAGATAATGGCATAGGCAGTGCATATTTGGAATTATATCTACTTATTGAAACATCTAATACATTCTCCCAGTAATACACATCACTTACATTTGAAATATCATTATTTACTACTTCAAATGTCTTTATACCATTGCCTTTAGTTTCACTTATCTGTGTTATATAATACTTATCATCAAATTCATTTATATAATATGGTTGTCCTACGAATTTCATATCAGTATATATCGATTCATAATTATTATTTGCTATATCATTCAAATCATTTACTCTAATTATGTCTGTCTTTGAAATATCGCCATTTTTATCTGTATTCACGGTAATATAAAAATAATCTTGTATTTTAGTAATCTGATTCATACCATAAAAATCATCTTGTATTTCATAAGAATTCAACAAAGTAAAACTATTTTTTTCAATACTATATTCACAAATAGCATTATTACCACAAACCGTGTATAAATTACCATCTATTATGCTAATGCTTCTTACGTATGAGTTTTTTATCTCTTCTAGGTCAACTGTTTGAGTTAACATAAGTATTCCATTCCTATTTTCAAATACATATAACTTTCCTGATGTAGACCCTATCACATAGAATTTCTTTTCTATTTCATCATATACTACATAATGTGGTCTTCCCTCTATATTACCAATTGTCTTAATTTTAACAAAGCCCCCCGAACTTATGTTCTCCCTATAAGCTATCACTTGACTATTATCTGTATTATCTAATACATATATGTCTCCATCTGACGCAATAGTATGTCCACCAACATAAGACTCATCAGTCATAGTCGACCATTCACTTATATCTTTTTCTAAAGAATCACTATATATAACTCTATGATTCCAACAATCTACAATAAAATATGTATCTCCATACTTTTGTATACTAGTTGGTACATACAATCTCTGTTCCCATGATTCAGCAACTACATTTTCTGTCTTGACTTCCTCTGTACTTATTTCACTATCTGCTAGATTTTGTTCAAAGCTATTATATCTGTAAAAACAAGCTATAGTTAATAAAGCATATAATAAAACTACCATGCCAAAGACTATATTTTTTTTATTACCTTTTCTTAACTTATCTATATTCTTTTCAATAGTAATATGTAATATCCATGCTAATACAATACTAGAAACAATCACTATTACAAACTTTCCTATACTTCCTATATATTGATTAACTTTTACCAATATAATAAAATGTACCAGATATAATGGATAACTAATTTGACCTAACCATTTACCTAATTTAAATCTATCTAGTAAGTCTTTTATAATCTTACTTTTACCTACACAAAATAGAAATACTGTCCAGGCTAAACCCATAAATATGTACTTATTCTGTAAATATCCATCTGCTGGAATATTAAATAATATATATCTTACTCCTGGTATTGCAATAATAAATCCTAATACTATAAAGATACAAATAATATCATATACATATTGTCTTTTAAGTTTATTACATATCACATTATTCAAAACAACTAATACCATACCCATAATAAATACTGGTAGGTAGTACCAAAATTTTATGGAATTTTCTACACATTGTGTATATGGAAATACAATAGCGAACACAATTCCTATAGTAAGCAATCCAACTATTTTACATATATTAGGAACTTTTTTCGAAATTAAAAATCCTAACAAAGGGGCAATAAGATAAAATCCTAATATGACAGGTATATACCATAAATGACCATATACAGACTTCATAGTAAGCGAGTCAAATGCAGTTCTAGAATCTATTACATTTAATAGAATTGCTACTATAATGGTTACTAAAAAGCACGGAACAATTCTTAAGAACTTATTTACATAAAAATCATATACATCCTTTTTCAAATTAATATCTTTGTCCAATTTGGATATGCCAAATAAATAACCACTAAGAACAAAAAACAAACATACATTTATCTTTCCAGTGCCTGAACCATTTACTCCTATAATAGCATAACTTGTTAACAGATGTGCCATCATTATACTCAATCCTGCTATACCCCTTATCGAATCAAGGTATTCAATTCTTTTTTCTGCCATATGTATCCCTCACATTTTATTCTTTATAAAATTTGCAATTTCTCTAAATTGTTTAATGCTTATTCACTTTCTAAATATTCTTTTAGCTATCTATGTATAATTATAGTTTATTTTTTTGATTATATCAACTTGAGTTTCCGCAAAATGTAATTTCAAAATGATTAATTTCTCCTAAAGTGTCAATCCGTCAGTTTTCTGAATGATGATGAGTGACGTTGAACAGAGTAGAGGCACTTTAATAAGCCCCGCCGGAACCGGACTTTGGGAGAACTATTCTTTTATCTATTTAAGC
>CAZOUU010000143.1:0-4879 GCA_964583045.1 uncultured Lachnospiraceae bacterium
TAGTAGAATATGATGTAAGTAAGGTTTATATTAAGGCAAATTGGTGGATAAATTCAAATTCATTTACTTTAAATGAAAACACTTCATTTATAAGATTAGGTTTAAAAAAGATTGATGAAACAGATTTTAATAATAATGCTATAGAGAATAAAACTAGTGACAAAATAGTTAATATAGATATATCTAAGAAGACTATAAAGGTTACAGGAGTTGAAAAAAATAGTAAGACATATGATGGAACTACTAATATAGCAGTTGGTAATATATATTTTGAAGGTGCAGCACCTAATGACCAGTTAGCTATTACAAGCACTAAGCAGGGCGGTTCGTTTGATAGTGCTAATGCAGGAGCTAGACAGATACTACTTGAAGGATTAAAGCTTGGAGTTACAGGCTCTACAAATGAGAGCGCTTTAGAAAATTATATATTAGCAGGTACAGATTCGGTTCCAGGTTCTATAGATAGAAGATATGTTAATCTTAAGACTACAGTTAGCTATGATAATTTGATTCATGATTATATATTAACAGGTGAAGGACCGGATATAGCAACAATTACTATTACAGAAGAAGATACAGGTCGTTCCGATGATGGATTACTTACTACACCATCAAGCCAGGCACAGCTTATGAGTATGTTAGGTATTACCGGATATAGCATATCTGAGAATGCCCTTACTACACCTGGAGATTATGAAGTAGGATTGGCTTATGATGATTCTAATTCGAATTATCAGATTAATAAGATAGATAAAGCAAAGATAACAGTTAAGCAGGATTCACCAGACGGATTATATAGTATTAGTGGTGAAGAGGGTGAAAATGGTTGGTATAAGACCGTAGAATTAACACCTAAAGCAGATAGCTATTATAACCAGATCGGCCGAGGCGATGGTAAGTATCAGACAGTTTTATCTATATCAGAGGAAGATTACAATGCTACAGATGAGAATGGAAAAGGAATAGTAGATGTTCAGCTATATAATAGTTTAACAGGTGCATATACATCTATAAGTAAGACAACTGCTATTAAGGTAGATAGTATTCCTCCTATAGTAGAAAATTATAAAGTATCAACTAGCAGTGTAGGTGAATTAGATGGTGCAGTGGGAACTAGATTCCCAGGAGTAGGTAGTTTTTTGACACATGGTAACTATTTACGTGAAGAGGCTACAGTAGATATAGATTTTGCTGAAGATACAAGTGGTCATATAAAACTATATTATAAATATGGAGAAAATGGTAACTATAATAGGGTAGATACTAATGAAGAAGGTCAAGCACAATTTTCTATAGCATTAGGCTTTAGTGGAAAAGTATTTTTCTATGGAGTTGATGAAGCAGGTAATGAATCAGAGGTTAGGACATTAGTAAAGGGTGAAAGTGATGAATGGGTACTAGAGGATATAGGACCTGCCCTTACAGTTACATTAACTAATCCTAATAACGATAATAGTATAGTATCAAATTATAGTCATGCGTATTATAGAAAGGTAAAAGTAAATATATCAGCAAGGGATACAGGTAGTGGTATATATGGTATAAAATGGGAAATAGATGGGAATATGGATTCTCAGATTACTCCTGTAGACGCAGATGAGTTAAAATCTACTAATGCTACATTTACTAAGATATTTGATAATGATAAGAACTCAGAGCATCATGTAAAGGCTTATGTATATGATAATGCAGAAAATATATCAGAGACGGAGGAGTTGGTATTCTATACGGATTGTACTCCGCCAGAGATAAATGTAACTAGTGGAGCAGATGATGATTGGGTTAGCAGCAGAACTGTAGAATTTACAGTAGATGATACTATAAGTGGAGTTAGATTTTTAGATGTAAAGGATTCCGCTGGAAAGAGCATAGAATTTAAAAAGACAGCAATAGATGATGATCCTCATCACTATACCTGTAGTGTTACCTTTAATAAAAAGGGCGAGTATTATATACAGTCTGTAGATGAAGCGGGAAATGAATCAGAGAAGGTTATTACCTACGATAAGATATCTAATGCAGTACCAGATATGCCTACAATAACGGTTAATCCAGATATAGCAGATGGAGGAGACGATTGGTATATTGCATATCCAACAGCTACAATAACAGCCGCAGAGGATGTAGATGATGGAACTACAGAAGTAATTACAGAGTACAAAGTATGGAAGGGTGATAATGAACCTAAGAATGCTACAGTTGTACATAATAGTGATGATATAGTCTTGGATTCTGATGGAATTTGGCATATTAAAGCCTATAGTAAATCTATATCAGGTGTAGAGGCAGAAAAGGAAGTAACTATGGATGTAAAGGTAGATACTTCAGCTCCGGATGTAACCATAGGAGAATCCACTAAGGAAGATGGAATTATACATGTTAACTTTACGGTAGAAGATATGGGAAGTGGTATAGATTCTAAGGATATATGGGTTACTTATGGCAAAGGAAATACGGCAGTTACACTAACTGAGACAGAGAATGGATATACTGGAAGCTTTAATGTAGAGTATGCAGGAAATTATACAATCCATGCTAAAGATAAGGCTGGTAATAAGACAGATGATACATCATTTACTCCTATTACTATGAGAGTTAAGCAGGTTAAAAATATAACCACAACTACTGCAAATGTAGGAGCAAATATATATAGAGGAACCTACAATATAAAGGCATATCAGATTAGATATAAAGAGGATGGTGCCAAGGATTATACTTTAGTTACAGCTAATGCAGTAACAGATGAAGCTGGAAATATAGCAGTATCCTATCCATTTGTTGATTTAAAGAGTAATACAAAATACATATATAGCATAGTAGCCATTTCTGATATAGGCGAAAATATAGAATATGTAGGTGCGTTTAGGACTAATGAGGCTGAACCAGCAGGTGTATATGTAACGGGTAAGGTAAGATATAATCAGAATGTAGCAGATGAGATAAAGGCTGAACCTATAACAGTATCTTTATATAGTGGTTTTGCATGCTTAGGTAGTATGGATAAGGCAAATGGAGAATCCTTTACCTTTGAAAATGTATCAGATGGTACCTATATGGTAGTGGCTTCTAATGGTAGATATACCAAGTCTATGGCATTAGTAATAAATGATGGATATATTACATATCCAGAGAGTAATATGTTATTGGTGCTTGGAGGACAAAATACTACAGTAGAATATGGTACAAGTGATACCCCACCTATCTCAGTTGTAGGTCTGGATGATATATTTGAATATGATTCAACAAATTATACCAAAGAAGATCAAGCACTCATAGATGCAGGTGGAACAGTAGAATTTAAGCTAGTAGCTACGCTAATGAGAGTAACCAATGTATCAGATAGTGATATAAGTGCTATGTATGCATTAGAAGGTAGTAATGCTATAGTTGGTGCATATATAGATTTAACAGTATATAAGATAAGATATGATGTAGATGGTACCTGCTTATCTAAAGAGCAGGTATCAGATATAGGTGGTACGTCTTTGAAGATTACGGTTCCGTTAGGTAATCTAGCAGGTAAACCAAATCTTAGAATGGTTAGAATACATAATGGTGTAGCTGCTAAGCTTACTGATATAGATACTCAATCTGCTACATTTACTATAGATAGTAGTCAGTATTCTACTTATGCTTTGGTATATGACAGCGATAAAAAGGATACCATATCAGATGATACTACTGCAACTACAGAGAGTTCTAATACTACAGTATCTACATCTACAGATAGTAATCAGACTACTACAAGTATTACATCACTTAGAAGTAGTGGCACTGATACCCCTAAGACAGGTGATAATGGTCCTGTAGGTTACATGGTTATATTATTTGCTGTGTCTACTATGGGTATAGCATTTATAAGAAAAATAAAAAATAACCAAATATTGCATTAATAAAATACGTTCTATTGCAAATAATAGTATCAAGACAATAAAATGTCTTATAAAATTATGGAGGTAGAGCGAATATGAATAATTCAAGTAAATCAAGTTCAAGTATGGAAGTTCCAGAAGCAAAGAGTGCTATGGATAGATTTAAAATGGAGGTTGCCAATGAGATAGGTGTTAACTTAAAGGATGGTTACAATGGTGATTTAACATCTAAAGAGAATGGTTCTGTTGGTGGAGAGATGGTTAGACAGATGATCAAACGCCAAGAGGAAGAGATGGCAGGTAGACAATAAGTATATAATTAATAATAATTATATACAGTAGTAAAGTAGGGAAGACAGAGCGGTTTAGCTCTGTCTTTCTTACTTTATACTATTATTAGTTATTATAAAAGGATATTTATAGGTATGAGGACAATAAAAAAAGACTACAGAAGTAGTCTCTTTTATGATTCCGCTTTCTCTTAGAAAAGAGGAACTAGGCCATCTTGTTTACTAATATAGTTAAACGAGAGATTTTTCTAGAAGCTGTATTCTTATGGAAAATGCCCTTAGAAGAAGCTTTTCTAATCTCAGATGTAACAACCTTTAATGTATCATCAGCTAAAGCTTTATCGTTAGCAACTACGGCAGCCTCGAGCTTCTTGATAAGAGTCTTTATTTTTGCTTTAATCATCTTGTTTCTTAAAGTCTTAGTCTCTATGACTTTAATTCTTTTCTTTGCAGATTTGATATTAGCCAAATCGTACACCTCCATCTTTAATATAATTTAATCTATTAATATGATTGCATTATAACCGGACACGGACAATCTAATGTAAACATACTTCTCTATAATAGAGTAAAGATGTCCAATTGTCAAGGAAAATATAGCTTTTTTGTATAAAAAAACCTTATATTGGAAAGAATTAATATTAATATATAAGAGGAGATGTAATATGAAATATATGCAGGGCAGGACAGATTTAGCAATAGAGCTTAGTGAAGAGG
>CAZOUU010000144.1:0-905 GCA_964583045.1 uncultured Lachnospiraceae bacterium
TAGATGAGATAGGCATATCCAGTTTAGTGCTTATGGAAAAGGCATCTATGGCTGTAGCTAGTAAGGTAGTTAGATTGATTAGTAAAGTAGACCGAGTTCTAGTGGTGGTAGAAGGTGGTAATAATGGAGCAGATGGTCTTGTGGTTGCCAGATTACTGCATCACATGGGTTACCTAGTAGACGTATTTTATATTAAGCAGATAGCTAATGCCAGCCCACAGTTTGAGATACAGCTAGGTATAGTTAATAAGCTTATGATTCCTGTATATAACAAGATGCCTAGAAAAGAGTATTCTCTAGTGGTAGATGGTATATTTGGAGTAGGGTTATCTAGAGAAATAGTTAAAGAGCATAAGAGAGCTATAGATAATCTAAATTCTATGGATATAATTCGTGTGGCTATAGACATACCTTCAGGAATAGATGCTACAACCGGTAATACTCTAGGAGTAGCCTTTAATGCAGATTATACGGTTACCTTTGGAATGATAAAAAGAGGTATGCTATGTAGAGAAGGTATAGAAGCCAGTGGTGAGATAACTGTAGCAGATATAGGTTATCCAGATATGGCGGTTAATGCTATATCACCTATGACCTATGCTTATGATGAGACAGAATTAAATAGACTTCCTAAGAGAGTAAGTGATTCTCATAAAGGTACCTATGGCAAGGTATTAATTATAGCAGGCAGTGAAAATATAGCAGGTGCGGCATTGTTTTCTGCTAAAGCGGCTTATGTAACAGGAGCTGGTCTTGTGAAAATAATAACTCATATTAATAATAGAGCTATGTTACAAACCAATATACCAGAAGCTTTAATTCATACCTATGAGAAGGAAGAGGAGGCTGAAAGATTATTAGAAGAATATATAGGCTGGGCGGATTCTATAGTTATAGGACCGGGC
>CAZOUU010000144.1:941-4857 GCA_964583045.1 uncultured Lachnospiraceae bacterium
AAAAATATGGTGCAATACACTGTTTCTAAGGCAAGTGTACCAGTAGTAATAGATGCAGATGGCCTTAATATATTAGCTGATGATATGGATATACTAAAATCAGCACAGAAAAAGCTTATATTAACTCCACATATTAAAGAAATGTCTAGAATGATAAAAAAAGATGTGGATTATGTGGTAAATAACAAATTAGAGGTAGCAAGATATATTACAGAGGAATATAATGTAGTATGTGTATTGAAATCAGATAGAAGTATAGTGCCTATGCTAAATGGTAAGACCTACATTAATATATCAGGTAATAACGGTATGGCTACGGGTGGTTCTGGAGACATATTAACTGGAATTATAGCAGCATTATTAGCAGTGGGTATGGATAGCGAAGAGGCAGCTGCACTTGGATGCTATGTACACGGACTTGCAGGTGACTTAGCTAGAGAGGAATTAGGCGAGTACAGTATGATTGCAAGTGATATAATAGCTTGTATAAGCAAAGTACTTAGGAGGAATAAGTAGAGATGAAGGATTATTATAGGGTATATGCAGGTATAGATTTAGATGCAATAAGATGTAATGTAAAGACTATGAAGTCCTTGGTGCCAGCAGACAAAAAGGTGTTAGCAGTTATTAAGGCTAATGGATATGGTCATGGTGCTGTGGAGCTAGCAAGGGAGCTGGACGATTTGTGTGATTACTATGCACTAGCTATAGTTGAAGAGGCTATAGAGCTTAGAGAACATGGAATTAAGAAACCCTTATTACTATTAGGCTATACTTCTCCTAGAGAATTTCAACGTATTATTACCTATGATATCACACCTACTATATTTTCTTATGAAGATGCAAAGAAATTAGATGAGGTAGCAAAGAGTCAGAATAAGATAGGAAAAATACACATTAAGCTAGATACAGGTATGAGTAGAATAGGTTATCTATGTGACTCTTCCAATATAGATAATACAGTAGAAGAGATAGTAAGGATAAGTTCACTAGAACACATATATATAGAAGGTATATTTACTCATTATTCTAAGGCGGATGAGGTTATAAAGGATGTAGCTATGAAGCAGCTAGCCACATTTACAAAGGTTATTAAGCTATTGGAAAAAGAAAATGTAGACATAGCTATTAAGCATATATCTAATAGTGCAGGTATTATGGAGATGCCTAATGATTCCTTTGATATGGTTCGTTCAGGTATATCTACCTATGGTTTATATCCTTCAGAAGAAGTAAATCATGACAAAGTTAAGTTAACTCCCGCTATGTCCCTTATAGCATCGGTAGTACATGTGAAGAATGTAAAAAAAGGTACTGCCATAGGATATGGGGGCACTTATATAGCTGAGGAGGATATGAAGGTAGCAACCATTCCAGTAGGTTATGCAGATGGTTATCCAAGAGCCTTATCTAATATAGGAAGGGTGATAATTTGTGGTCAGTATGCATCTATTATAGGAAGAGTTTGTATGGATCAATTTATGGTAGATATCTCTCATATACCTCACGTAGCAGTAGGCGATAAGGTAACTCTATTAGGTACAGAGAATGATAAGACTATAACTGTAGAGGAATTGGCAGCACCAGCGGCCAGCTTTAATTACGAATTTGTATGTAATATATCTAGAAGAGTTCCGAGAGTATATTTCAAAGCTGGCATATGTGTGGATGAGATAGATTATATATAATAATCACAAAATATGAATACTCCAGATATTAATGGTAATACTTAATATATGACCGGTACATATAATAATTTGGAGTGTGAAAAATGTGATAGTAAGACGAGGAGATATATATTATGCAGATTTAAGACCTGTTATAGGATCTGAACAGGGAGGTATTCGACCTGTATTAATAGTGCAAAATGAGGCAGGAAATAAACACAGCTCTACAGTTATCTGTGCTGCTATAACCAGTCGTATGAATAAAGCAAAATTACCTACTCATGTAGAGCTAGATTCTAGGTATTATAATATAATGAAGGATTCAGTTATATTACTAGAACAGGTTAGAACAATTGATAAAAAGAGACTTAGAGAAAAGGTATGTCATCTAGAGGATGACATTATAGATAAGGTAAATAATGCATTGCTGGTCAGCTTTGAGTTGACGAAATAACAGGCAAGTGGTATATTTTCACAATATAACAATTGATAAGGAGAAATGAGATATATGTCCAAGGGTGGTTCAGGTGGATTGTTAGGTATATTTAGTAGGAATAAAGAAGTAGATGAGGATAAAGTAGAAGAAGAGATTATGTCTATGGTAGAAGAAGGTCATGAGCAGGGTGCCATACTTACTGATGAAGCTGAAATGATATCCAATATATTTGAATTTGGTGATAAGGAAGTTAAGGATGTAATGACTTCTAGACAGAAAATAATAGGTATAGAAAAAGAGACAAGCTTAGAAGAGGCTATGATATTTATGTTAGATCATAATTTTTCCAGATATCCGATATATGAGGACGATATAGATAATATAGTAGGTATTTTGCATCTTAAGGATGCTATGATATATTATATGAAGGATAGAGAAGCGCCTATAGAAACTATAGCTCGAGAAGCAAATTATGTGCATCCAACTCAAAATATAAGTAAACTATTTAAAAAGATGCAATCTGAAAAAATACATATGGAAGTAGTTATAGATGAATATGGTCAGACTGAAGGTATAGTTGCTATGGAGGATATACTAGAGGTTATAGTAGGAAATATATTAGATGAGTATGATGAAGAAGAGCATGAAATAGTCAGACTAGGAGATAATAATAGTTATCTTATAAGGGGTATGGCTAGATTGGACGAGATAGAAGAGCTATTAGATATAGAATTTCCAGATGAAGACATAGATACGCTTAATGGATTTATACTCTATCAGTTAGGACGACTTCCTAAGGAGGAAGAGAATATAGATATTATATATCAGGGCTATTCCTTTAAGCCTATAGATATACATGATAAGATGATAGTTCAGGTAAAGGTTACAAAATATGTAGAAGAAAAGCCAGCAAAAGACTAGCGAGTGAGGACAAAATGGAGATAAAGGTAGTACTGAATGTAATGATAGAGTTAGTTGCTATTATGGCTTTAGGTTACATATTAACAAAGAAAAAAATGTTTGATAAGGAATTTTCTGGCAAACTCTCATGGCTTGTAGTAAATATATCTTTACCTATGCTTATTATTAATTCGGTATGTGACAGAGAAGATACCCCAGTAGAAGGCGGCATAGCTATATATGTAATAGCAGGAATTGTTTTTTACGTGATTATGCCAGTTCTTGCTTATATATTTTGCAAGCTTATATTTGTTAAGAAACAGAATATGGGGACATATCAGTTTATGCTTATATTTTCCAATTGTAGTTTTATGGGATATCCTGTATTAGCAGCGGCTTTTGGTAATGAAGCTATATTTTTAACATCTATATTTAATATGCCTTTTAATCTAGTGGCATTTTCCTATGGTATATATCTGTTAGCTAAAGAGAATAAGGATGGGACAGGCTTTGATGCAAAGAAACTTATTAATCCAGGAATTATATCATCTATAGCAGCTATAGTTATATATGCAGCGGGCATAAGATTTCCTAAGGTTATAGTAGATGGAACAGGTATGTTAGGAGATATAACTACACCTATATCTATGCTGGTACTAGGTATATCTTTAGCACAGGTGCCAGTAAGAGAGTTATTTAACGAGATACGCATATATCCTATGACTGTAATAAGACTTGTGGTATTACCGATTATTACATTCTTGGTATTAAGTATATTTACTAGTGATGGTATGCTGCTTGGAATTGCTACTATGACAGCAGCTATGCCAGTAGCTTCTATGAGTGTTATGTTAACTAACCAATATGGTGGAAATGAAAAGCTGGCAGCAGTAGGAGTATTTATCAGTACAGT
>CAZOUU010000145.1:0-4816 GCA_964583045.1 uncultured Lachnospiraceae bacterium
TTAAAAATCCTGGCTTTTTCATAATAATACCTGTAATTTAATCTTCTTCATATAGATGTCACCTTTCTAAACAGCACCATGTTTTTTAATAGGTCTGTTTTCTCTCTTTGTAAATAGCATCTCAAAAGCTGCAACTAGACGTTTTCTAGTAGCTGCTGGCTCGATAATGTCATCTACATATCCTCTCTTAGCTGCTGACATAGCACTTGCCTGAATATCAGCATACTCTGCTGTCTTCTCTGCAATTACACTATTCTTATCATCGCTAGCTTCTATATCTGTTGCATACATAATCTTAACTGCTTCGCTAGGATTCATCATACCTATCTTAGCTGTAGGCCATGCATACTCTATATCTGCACCAATTGATTTTGAATTCATTACTACGTAAGATGTACCAAATGCATCACCAGTTACTAAGTTAATCTTAGGGCTAGTAGCATTTGCAAAAGCAAATGTAAGTTTAGCTACTGCTTTAGCAATAGTTGCTTCCTCTTCTACAGTAGCCTTATAACCTGCTACATTAGTAAGAGATAATATAGGAATATTAAATGCATCAAGGAAATTAACAAAATCCGCAGCCTTATTAGCACCTGCTGTACTTAATGTCTTATTACCTTCTACTTCTGCATTAGCAACACATCCAATAGTTATACCATCTAGTTTAATAAAACCTGTAACCATATCTTTTGCATAATCTGCTTTTGTCTCTACAAACAAATTATTATCTGATATATGTGTTAATACTGACTTAGGATCATTAGCTAATGTATCTAGGTTAGGAATGATTCTATTTAAATCATCTACACACTCATCATATACTGTCTCATCCTCATTGCAGGCTGGTAAAATACTAACTAATTGTCTGATTCTGCCAAGAACTTCTGCTTCTTCATCACATACGCCATCAACTATACCTGCATTTGCACTTTGGTATTCAGCTGAAGCAGTATCAAGCTTAGAAGCATAATTTCCACATAACGCATTAGGACTATTAACAAATAATTTGCTATCTTCCTTAGTCATAAATGTGAAATCTGTTAATGTAGGGATAATTGCTGTTCCGCCACCACAGTTACCAAATATAGCAGTTATTTGTGGTACTACACCTGATGCTAGAGTCTGTTTTAAGTATATTTCACCAAAACTGTTAAGTGCATCTGTTGCTTCTTGTAATCTTAGACCAGCACAGTCTATTAATCCAATAACAGGTGCTCCCATTTTCATAGCTAAATCGTAAATCTTTGTAATCTTCTTTGCGTGCATTTCGCCAATTGAACCGCCTAAAACATTTGCATCCTGGCTATATACGTATACTAGGTTTCCGTCTATTATACCGTAACCAGTAATTACGCCATCACAAGGTGTTTCAGTGTCCATCATGTTGAAATCTGTACTTCTTGCTGTTACATAAGCACCAACTTCAACAAAACTCGATTCATCAAGTAAAGAGGATATTCTCTCTCTTGCTGACAACTTAAGTTTATTGCTCATTTTTAGCCCTCCGTTTAAATATATTGAATATTTGATTTCCTTAAAGGTAAACCAATTTTCTGCCGATTATAATTGTATCTCTTTTCTATAAAGTTTTCAAGCTAAATATAATAAATATATAATTCTTTTTCTTTACATCTCATATGCTATTCTTATGTATTTAATATATTATTGCACCAAAAAAGGCTATACTTACGTATAACCCCCTTTTGTATACTATTTTAATAATTCTAACAAAGTATATAAGCTATTAACTACTGTTAGATTTCTAACTTCATTTCTGTCTCCTGCAAATCTAAATTCTTTAACATAGGTTCTATCTTTAACATAGAATCCTACATATACAAGTCCAACAGGTTTGTCTTTAGTTCCACCAGTAGGTCCTGCAATACCCGTACTGGCTATAGCTATATCTGTATTAGCATCCATGGCTGCACCTATAGCCATTTGCCTAGCCACCTTTTTCGATACTGCGCCATATTGATCAAGCGTAGATTTTTTTACTCCTAAGGCTTTTCTTTTAGCTTTATTTGAATATGTTACATATCCCTGAGCAAACGCTTGCGAAGAACCGGATACATTAATAAGAGTAGCAGCTATTAACCCACCTGTGCATGATTCCGCAGTAGCTATAGTTAGTTTCTTTTTAACTAATAGCTTTATTATTTCTTCTTCTATTCCCTGACCTTTTTCAATTGTTATCTCTTTTATATCCTCTAAATCTTTCATAGCTATCCTCCTATGCTATTTAAGTACATCCTTATTCTTAATTAAGTAATCAAGTAGCGATATAATAGTAAATACCAATGCTGCATATATTAGTACCTGCTCTATTATATACATAATTGAACCACCAATATCTGCTAGCACTACACATATCATAACCATAGTTATAACTGTTTTTATCTTTCCTAGCCATCCCGCAGCAATTACATTCCCTTTTTCTGCTGCAATTAATCTAAAACCACTTATAATAAACTCTCTACTAATAATAACTATAACTATCCATGCAGGTATCTTACCTAGCTCAATAAAAGCAATGAGTGCTGCACTTACTAATAATTTATCAGCTAAAGGATCCATAAACTTTCCAAAAGTAGTAACTAGATTGTATTTTCTAGCTATCATACCATCTAGAGTATCAGTAAAACTAGCTATAACAAATATAGCAAAGGCAATCCATTTTCCAAAAGGTATTCCTGATACTAATAATGCTACTAAAAAGAACGGTATAAGTATAACTCTCAAAATTGTTAATCTGTTTGGTAAATTCATATTATTTTTCTCCTATTAAATCATATTCATTATAGTCCGTAATTCTAACTTCTATTATATCACCCGAAACCAATTCTTCAATAGAAGATACAAACACAAAGCTATCTATATTAGGTGCATCCTTATAACTTCTGCAAGCATATACATTATCTTCGTACAAATAACCTTCTACTATAACTGGAATAGTCTTTCCCACCATAGTCTCATTATTATCGTAGGATATCTCTTGTTGAAGCTCCATTACTTCATCCTTCCACTTACGTGCCAGCTCTTCATCTACCTGATTAGTCATATTGGCCGCCACAGTATCTTCCTCTCTGGAATAACTAAATGCTCCTAATCTGTCAAATTCCATATCATTAACAAAACTCATAAGCTGCTCATGGTCTTTTTTAGTTTCTCCAGGAAATCCTGTTATAAGAGTAGTTCTTATGCATATATCTGGCATAGCAGCTCTTAACTTACCTATCACTTCTATGATTTGTTCTTTGGATGTTCTTCTAGCCATAGCCTTTAGTATATTATCCTCGGAGTGTTGAATGGGCATATCAACATAGTGTAATATCTTAGGTTCCCCTGCCATAGTTTCTATAAGCTCATCTGTAATCTCCTCTGGATAGCAATACATAAGTCTAATCCATTCTATGCCCTCTAGCTTAGCTAATTTTCTAAGAAGCTCTGGCAATTTTTTCTCCCCATATATATCCGTTCCATATATAGTAGTCTCCTGAGCTATAATAACTAATTCTTTAATTCCTTTAGCTGCTAATTTCTTAGCAGTTAATATTACCTTATCCATAGGAACACTACGATATCTGCCTCTTATTTTAGGAATAATACAATAGGTACAACATTTATTACAACCCTCAGCTATCTTCAAATAGGACATAAACGTACCAGTGGTGACTATTCTATCAGAATCATCTTCTGGAATATAGGTTAAAGCTTTGTATATATCTTCACCGGTTCCTTTTTCAAATTTATCTACCACTTTGGCTATAGCATCATAACTGGCAGATCCTAGTATAATATCTACCTCTGGTATCTCCTTCTTAATCTCATCCTTATAGCGTTCAGCAAGACATCCTGTAACAATAATTAATTTTAATTTCCCACTATTTTTTAAATTGGCAAATTCCAGTATAGTATTAACGCTTTCCTCTTTAGCATCATGAATAAAACAACAAGTATTTATAACTACTGCATCAGCTTCTGCTTCTTCGTTAGTTATATTATGTCCTGATTTCTCCACTAAATTAAGCATCACTTCACTATCCACTAGATTTTTATCACAACCTAACGATACAAATAATATATTCATCTATTTCTCTTTCTATATGTTTGCTGCTTCAACACAGTTACTCATAAGCATAGCTATAGTCATAGGACCAACTCCACCTGGTACTGGTGTAATAGCTGATACAATAGGTTCCACTGAGTCAAAATCTACATCTCCACATAATTTATTATTTTCATTTCTATGTATTCCTACATCTATAACAACTGCTCCTTCTTTAACATATGAAGCATCTATCATCTTAGGCTTACCAATTGCTACTACTAATATATCTGCTCTTTTTGTTACTTCTTTTAAATCCTTTGTCCTAGAATGACATATAGTAACTGTTCCATTTTCACGAAGTAATAATAATGCCATCGGTTTACCAACTATGTTACTTCTTCCTACTATTACACATTCTTTACCTGCTATATCCACATCGGAACGTTTTAGTAATTCAATAATTCCAGCTGGGGTACAAGATATAAAGCCCTTTTGACCTATACTTAATGCTCCAACACTTTGTGGATGGAAGCCATCTACATCTTTTTTAGGAGCTATGGCTTTTATTATGGTATCCTCATTAATATGCTTTGGCACTGGTAATTGTACTAATATACCATTTATACTATCATCCTCATTTAGCTTGTAAATTATGTCTAACAACTCATCTTCTGTAGTATCCTCTGACAATTCATAAGCTACAGATTTAATACCTATATATTCACAGGCCTTTTTTTTATTACCTACATATACTGAAGAAGCTGG
>CAZOUU010000146.1:0-471 GCA_964583045.1 uncultured Lachnospiraceae bacterium
GGTTATAGGTCCTATACCTATCTTTTGTGCCTTTACATTTTCCCAAAATTCATCTACATTTAATCCGATAGGACATACTGTTCCCATACCGGTTACTACTACTCTTTTCATCATATTCTCCTTATATACTCATTCCACCATCAACACCTATAACCTGACCTGTTATATAAGTGGAATTCTCTGATACTAAAAACAATGCCAAATCTGCCACATCCTTAGCCTGACCTAATCTTTTTAAAGAAATATGCTCATCATGTTGAAGGTCAATTAAATATAGAAAAAATGAGAGAAGCAACTAAGTATTTAATAGGAACTCATGATTTTAAAAGTTTTAGTGGTGTAAAGGATAAGTCTAAAAAATCAACAGTTAGAACAATAAACTATATAAATATTACAGAAGAAGATAATATTATAAAGATTGAGTATAATGGAAATGGCTTCTTATTAAATATGGTTAGAATTTTAAGTGGA
>CAZOUU010000146.1:481-856 GCA_964583045.1 uncultured Lachnospiraceae bacterium
TCCATTAGTCGTCCAGTTCCTATATAACCAGGTGCAATTGCATTAACTGTAATACCTCTAGATCCTAATTCTTTGGCAACTGATTTAGTAATACCTATGACACCTGCCTTAGAAGCAGCATAATTCACCTGCCCAGCATTGCCATATATACCCACTACAGAAGACATATTTACAATTCTTCCAGCCCTTTGTTTAAGCATTTGCCTAGATACATGTTTTATACAATTAAAGGTTCCCTTTAGGTTAATATTCAACACCTTATCATAATCTGCTTCACTCATCTTCATTAAGAGACCATCTGCAGTAACTCCTGCATTATTTACTAATATATCTATAGAGCCATATGTTGTGACAATGTACTTAATCATAGCCTCC
>CAZOUU010000146.1:866-4138 GCA_964583045.1 uncultured Lachnospiraceae bacterium
TTCAGCCTTACCATTTGCAGCTACAATATCGGCTACTACTTTATCCGCCAATTCTTTATTTCCATTATAATTAACTATGACATAGGCATGGTTTTTAGCATATAGCTTAGCTATTTCCTTGCCTATACCCCTACTTGCACCAGTAACTAGTGCTACTTTTCCTTCTAACATAATATCTCCCATAGCTGCTATAGCAGCTCATCTAACTTTTCCACATCTTCAAATTTATCTATGTTTATTACCTTAACCTCTTTATTAATCTTGCGGGCGAAACCACTAAGGGTTTTACCTGGTCCTATTTCTAAAAATGTATCTATTCCATAGTCAATCATTGTTTCAAAACATTGCTGCCATTTAACAGATGAATACACTTGCTTTTCTAACAAAGCTTTAACTTCAGACTCTGATTTAACAAAAGCTCCTGTAACATTTGCTACATACGGAATAGCCATAGGTTTAATATCTATGCTCTCTAATTCCCTGCCAAGCTTTTCTCCGGCACCCTTAAGCATAGAGGAATGAAATGGTCCACTAACATTTAGCATTATAACTCTCTTTGCACCAGCCTCTTTTAATGGCGTTTCCATAGACTTGACAGCCTCTGTTTCACCAGATATAACTATCTGCCCTGGACAATTGTAATTAGCTATTCCCACCAGGTCTTTCTTGTTCCCTATAACATCGGCTATTTTTTCTGCTTCTAAGCCTATAATCGCCGCCATAGCGCCTTTACCTGTCGGAATCTCATCTTGCATGTATATGCCACGTTTTCTTACCACCTTACAAGCATTTTCAAAGCTCATAACCTTAGCAGCAACCAATGCACCATATTCGCCTAGACTAAGTCCTCCCGCTGCTGACGGTGTGATACCTTTATCCATAACAGCACTCATAAGTGCAACTGATGTAGTCAGCATAGCTATCTGAGTATACTCTGTTATATTTATGTCATCATTTTCTTCAAAGCAAAGCTTTCTAATATCTAAACCTACCACCTCAGAAGCAATATCGTATATCTTCTTACTGCTGGCACTATTTTCATAGAAATCCTTACCCATGCCTATGTACTGTGAACCTTGTCCCGGAAATATAAATGCTATATTATCTCTCATCTCATCCTCCAACTTAAGTCATCCTATAACTCTACACCCTTGCTTGCTAAATAATCCATAATGTCTTTTACTGTAGCAATCTTCTCTAAATCTTCAGAGGGAATTTCTACATCATACTCTTCCTCCAAAGCCATAACTAATTCAAATAAATCTAACGAATCAGCCTCTAAATCCTCTTTGAAATTAGACTCAGCCTTAACCTCTGAAACCTCTACATTAAGTTGTTCTGCTACTATTTCTGCAATTTTCTCAAACATATCTTTTCTCCTTTAAATTAAATTTAAATGTTCTATATATTAGTTCACTATTGTGAAATAATAATCCTACCACTCTAATAATTGGGCGCCCCAGGTAAGTCCGCCGCCAAAGCCACATAATACTAGCTTGTCACCTTTTTCTAGCATACCATTTCTATTCATCTCGTCTAGTAATATAGGCACCGATGCACTAGAGGTATTACCACAATGTGCTATATTTGTTGGGAATCTCTCTTCGTCAACTTCTAATCTCTTAGCAACCGAAGAAATTATTCTCATATTAGCCTGATGAATAATAAAATATTTCACTTCTTCCTTACTGCAATTTCCCTTTTCTAATAATAATTCTATACAAGCCGGTACTTTTCTAACAGCAAACTTTAATATATCTCCACCTATCATTTGAATATAATGTTTACTCTCTTCTTTTTTTACTAAGAAGTTTCTAGTAGAACGATCCTTACATTTAAGCGACATACCCTTAGAGCCATCACTATGAGTAACACTAGATATAATACCCTTATCACTTTCTGTAACTACTGCTGCACCAGCACCATCAGCAAATAAAATACATGTATTTCTATCCTTCCAATCTACTAGCTTAGATAGAGTCTCCGAGCCTATGACCAAGGCTGACTTAGCCATACCTGCCTTTATATATGCATCTGCGGTCTGAAGGGCATATACAAAGCCTGAGCAGGCTGCATTCAAATCAAAGCAAGTCGCATTAGTTGCACCTATATTAGATTGAACTATACAAGACATACTAGGAGTTGCTCTTTCTGGTGACAAGGTAGCTACCAAAATTAAATCTATCTCTTTTGCATTTATACCAGCATTCTCTATAGCATGCAATGCTGCCTCACTAGCCATATAGCTTGTAGTATCATCTGTAGCTATATGTCGCTCAACAATACCTACCTTCTCCCTAATCCATTCGTCAGTAGTATTAACTAATTTCTCTAATTCCTTATTATCTATTATATTTGGAGGTAAATAACTTCCCGTTCCAATTATTCTCGTAGCCATATTATCCTCATTTCCCATATTATTCTTAATATATTTTGATAATCAAAACATTTTTTATCACAATAGAAACTATACTCAAAAATGCTTTGATTGTCAACATAAATATTTTTATTAGTATTGACCACATAAAAATGGACTATACATGAACACCGTTCATAGTATAATCCATCTTTGTATAATATATATCGGCATATATCCGAAAAAATTTATATTAGAAGTACACCATTTCCTCTTCAGGAGCAGATGTCTTAGCTACAGATATAGCTGTAAGCACTGGACCTTCACCCTGAAATTCCTTATAATATCCTTTTCCTACCTTTGCAGTTACCATAACCCACTCTTTATCCTTCAAAGTATCCAGAGCACTATATTCACATTTAAAGCCTAGAAAAGCCATATCTGCTTCGCAGCAGGTCATAGCCATACGACCCGGAACAAAAGCCTTATTCTTATATTCTTTAGGCTTATAAACCATACCCTTAAATTTAACTGTTTTACCCATATATTTATCAGGATTATCTGCTGCATCTATATAGAACATACCATAGTCTATATCCTCTATCTCTATGTTATCTTGCTCTATATCATATGGAAGCTCTAACTCTCCATCATCTAATTCAGCTAATCCGTCCATATTTTCAAATATAATATTAGCACGTCTATTTACAGCCTTTATACTCTTGCGATACTCAGCTTTTTTCTCATTAAAAGTGTCATCACAACGATTAAATACTATCATATCGGCTGTAGATAATTGATCCATAATAATCTGTTTCATATTTGATAAATACACATCAAAGGTACCTGCGTTAACCAAAGTAACTACCTGTACAACAGTCCAGCCCTTTGGTACTCTAATGTCAAATAGCTTATC
>CAZOUU010000146.1:4148-4800 GCA_964583045.1 uncultured Lachnospiraceae bacterium
ATACTCAATAAAAACCTGTTTAGGTTTATATTTATCCTGTAAATCTAGTAAATGCTCCATATTAAGATCATCCTCTTCTATAATCTCCATGGATATATTATTAGCCTTAAGAGCTGCTGGATCATATTCCTCCATACCCTCTTCACATACTAATAACAGCGTAGGCTCGCCTTCTGTAAACCCTCTAGTTATAAGCGTGTCTATAGAAAATGTAGTCTTACCACTTTCTAAAAATCCCATAATTATATATACTGGTATCTCTCTTGCCATATCAATTACTCCTATCTACCATTTATAATTAAATATAAATGTTATTATATAACTCGCATAAAACTACAGCTATCTACTATACATTAAATAAATGAGCTATCTTCTCTTCATTTAATTCACTACCTATAACACATAGCTTACCTGTATAGTCAGCATTTCCTTTTCTTACTTCATATTCTCCTGGTACCAAATCAAAATTAATCCATTCGCCAGCTTCATTTTGAACTATACCCTTGGCCCTTAATATCTTACCATATTCTTCTGTATTAGCTAATCTATCTAATATAGCCCTCATATCATCCTCAGTATATTTCTTTACTGTCTCTACTCCCCAGCTGGTAAATACATCGTCTGCATGGTGATGATGATGCTCATGCTCCTC
>CAZOUU010000147.1:0-4783 GCA_964583045.1 uncultured Lachnospiraceae bacterium
CCATATAGTTTCCCATATGTTTTGTAAGCTGCTTGTCATATTTATTAACTAGATTTATCTCTATATCCTCAAAGGGCATCTTTACAAGTGGATATATGTCCTCCTCATTGATACTTAATATCTTTGCGCCAGGATCACATAAGGCTGTGTATCTATTTGTCTTCCCGTAGTATTTTTGTGCAAAGCTACAATATTTTCTATATAGCTTTTCATCACTATGCGGAATCAGTAATAAGAACCATCGAAGAAATCCGCTAATTATATTTTTTATTTTTTGAACAAAGTTTTCCCCTTTAATGAGCTTAAAAAAATTAATATGTCTTATAATATATAAGGTTTTATATATTCTACATTTTTCTATTATATATGCAGCTTCCTTCTCATCCTCTGGTATATTTTCAAATATAAATAAATCTAAGAATATACCAGGTTCAAATTTACTTGCCCAAGCTCTATCTGTAATGAATTTTGTTCCTATCTTATTCATAGCTGGCTGAAGATTATAATACTTTTTTGGAAAATCTAGACCCATCATCTCGTATTTACCATTAAATTCCTTATCAGCTACTTTAATGAACTTCTCATAATCTTTTCTAAGCATAGCTATATCTATATCATCGTCCCAGGGTATAAATCCTCCATGTCTAACTGCACCTATAGCTGTGCCTGCTATAGCAAAATAATCTATATGGTGCTTGTCACATATAGCTATGAAGTCTTTTAATTCATCTAATTCGGCTTTATGTAATTTTTCTAGCGTAGCTGCATCATATGTTCCACTCATATCTATACCTATTTAACCCCTTCTACATAATCAATTATTCTATGATAATCTTCTATGAAATCTATCTCCGACCAGAACTTATCCTGTATATCTAATACATTTATATCCTGTTCTCCAATAAAACTATATAATACATTTTCCCACCATATTCCATGCTCCTGACCACCAACCAGCTTATCCATTCTATCAACAAAGGTTGGTACAAAGCTGTCCTTAAGGTACGCTATACCTACATATTCACAATTACGTTCTTCTCTTTTTAGTTCCTTACCATATCGAAGTAATTTACCCTCTTTTGCATAGAAGAAATAATCGCCATCATCTGCTCTATTGTAATCTGCCAGCATAAGTGTTTCTTTTTTATTCTCTAAAATCTGATTAAGTATGGCTTGAGACCAAAATACATCTGCATTTGCTATAATTGTATCCTCATCGTTAAAGAAGCCTTTTGCCATCCAAAGAGAGCCTATACTGTTAGTTATATCAAAAAACGGATTATATACTATATCCACCTTTCTATTTTCCATTACTTTTCTAATACATTCTTGCTTATAACCTACTATTATGGTTACATCTATATGATTTTCAAGTAACATGTCAACGGTACGAAGTATAAGGGGAGTTCCTCCCACATCTAATGTACACTTAGGTATTTCCGGAATACTTTTACTAATTCTAGTACCCCTTCCTGCTGCTAGTAAAAATGCTCTCATAACCCCATAACCTCCTTAAGTCCATCTATTAATTTCTGATAATCCTCTATATCCATACTGCCTAAATGTCCTACTCTTAATACCTTATCTCTTATACTACCACCACTTGGAGTAAGCATCATATCATATTCGTCTTTTATTTTATTGAATACCTCTGTTGCATTATTATCCGGAAACTCTATAGTAGTTACGGCATTAGACTTAGGAAAATCTACTACCTTTATTCCCGCTTCTTTACATTTTTCTCTAAACAGCTCTGCCAGTTTTCTATGATGTTCTATCTATACCTCTGTAATACGTTCCTGTAACTGAAGTATAATACCTACTGCAGGCGTAAAAGGTGTTTGTCCACGTTCCATATTTTTTAAGTAATCCTTGAAATCAAAATACATATTTGTTACCGGTAATTTATATACCCTGTCCTCGATTATTCTAGGAGAAAGTACAACGAATGATAATCCAGGTGGTAATGCCAAGGCTTTTTGAGATGCGGTAATTAACACATCTATTCCTGCCTTATCCATATATAACTCATCTGCTAGGAAAGAACTAATACCATCAACTATATATAGCATATTATTTCTTTTGCAGAACTCTCCTAACAGCTTATAATCATATAATTGTCCTATCGATGTCTCATCTATATTAATCAATAATGCTGTATATCCTTTATTTTCATACAAATCTAGCTTGTCCTTAGTTAATACCTCTTTAAATTCTAACTTTAATGCATCATAAGGTATATTGTGACATTCACACATCTGAGTAAATCTATGTCCAAAGCTACCTCCATCTATAACTAGCACCTTATCCTGACGAGAAAGTACATTTATGACTGTTGCTTCCATAGCACCTGTACCCGATGCAGTTAGCGTAATAAGCTTAGAACCTTTAGGAGCATCTGCTAATGCCAAGAACTTATCTTGTATATCTAACATAAGCTCTGAGAATTCTGATGTTCTAAAATATGGAATAGGTTCGCCACCTATCTTTAAAGTATTCTCATACATATCTACTGGACCAACTGTAAATAACTTCATAATCTACCTTCTTTCACCTATTAAAGTCTATTTTTAAACTTTGACTTAACTACATTCAATACATAAGCCATCATTTCATTTTTGCTGATAATTAGTATAATAAAATATAATATAGCACCGCTTACTATGGTACTAGCCATAACTATATAATTATTCTCTATTAAATGATTACATACAAAGTACATAATTATAATTCCTAAGCTAGCTACCATATACTGTACTATACTCTTTATAAGCTTACTAAATCTTAGATGCTCTTTACCTATAATCATACAGAATACAAATATAGCAAACTCTGCAACGCAGGTACTAATTGCCGCACCATTTCTACCAAGTAAAGGAATCGTTATGGCATTTAGGGTAAGATTAGTTCCTGCACCTATTATGGTGGCTATAGTTGCCCATTTTTCTTTCCTTATAGGAATAAATATCTGATTAACTAGCATTCCATTCATAGTAGATAAAATAATATCAAATAATAGTATTTTTAAAGTAACTGTAGTGCTTATATACTCTGCTCCTGCAAATAATAATATAGCTGTTTTTCCTACGCAAAACAATCCAACTACCGAAGGAATACTAATCATTAATGTCAGTTTTGCTACACTGTAGTTAAGCTGTTCCACTTGATTTTTACCACTGTTTTCCATATAGTACGATACTCGTGGAATAACTACTGTTCTAATAGATGCTATAAGCGACACTATAACTGTAATTATCTTAACTGCTGCCGAGTATAATCCTACCTCAGCATCATTATTATTTGTCATATAGCCCAGCATAGACCTATCCATAATTAAATATATAGACGACGCTACATTCATAACAAATATTAACGTCATAGGTTTAATATGCACTAACAAATCCTTATTAAAGCCAATACTTAATGTAACATATCTTCTTGCTCTAAAGAAATTGAGTATATTAGAACCAACGGAAGATAAAACCAATATGGAGGCATATATAACATAATCATCTTTGTCCTTAACAAATACAAATAATAATATAACCGATACTAACTGGAATAAAACTGTTCTTATTGTTATGTATTTATAATCTTCATATATATTGTATATCCATTCTACTCCTATAGAAGATAGAACAATAGTCAAACTAAATATAAATAACAAAGCCTGATAGTTTCTAAAATAAGGGATAAAAATCATAATTCCTGCCAACAAACAAGCTATTACCATAGAACAAATATTTATACTAAACATCTGACTGGCAAACTTGTTCATCTTCTCTTTGTCATCTCTTATTCTAGCTCCTTCTCTTATAGCATAGCTTGCTATACCAAAGGCACCAATTAGTGTAAAGTACGTTATATTAGCCTGAGCATAATCTACCTTACCTGTGCCATCTGGACCAAGTACTCTAAGAGCATAGGGATATGTAATTAATGGGAATATAACCCCCATTAGGGTTTTAATAAAGCTATATATAAAATTAACCCCTAATTTTTTCTGTTTCTCCATTATAATATCCTATTCTTACTACATATTCTCCATATATACTTTAATCGCAGCTTTCCAATCAGCCATCATAAAATCAGTCGTTAATTTAAGCATATAGTTCTCTAATACTGAATAAGCCGGTCTATCTGCTGAATTTGGATTCATCTCTTTATACTCTTTTGTTGTTATATAATTAACCTTTGTAGACTTACCTGCAAGTCTAAATATCTCTGAGGTAAATTCAGCCCAAGAACAGACTCCTTCACAGGTTCCATGGAAGGTTCCATAGTTATCAGTATACATTAAATTATGAATCATCTTAGCTAATTCAACAGTGCTTGTAGGAGAACCAACTTGATCATGTACTACACTTATTTCATCCATAGTCTCTGATAATCTAAGCATTGTCTTTACAAAATTCTTTCCATCACCATAAAGCCAAGCTGTTCTAATTATAAAATATCTATCAGAAAATTCTTTTACAAAATTCTCCCCTGCATATTTAGTATATCCATATCCGCTCTTTGGATTAGGTACGTCAAACTCTGTATAAGGTTTAGTCGCATCTCCTGCAAATACATAATCTGTAGATACTTGAACCATCTTTGCCCCTACTGCAGTAGCCGCTATAGTAAGATTTCTAGGTCCAATAGCATTTATCTTATATGCTAAATCTATCTGTGGATCACATTGATCAACAGCTGTAAAGGCAGCACAGTTAAGTATAATAGTAGGCTGCATATCCTTTACAAACTTCATAACTGCATCAATATTAGTTATATCTAATTC
>CAZOUU010000148.1:0-4777 GCA_964583045.1 uncultured Lachnospiraceae bacterium
GATGGTGAAGAGGTTAAGGTGCACTACAAGGGGCAACGTGGAGAGGGCGTATATGATGTAGCATTTGAAGGACTTATTCGTAATGTGCAACGTAGATATAGAGAAGCATCTTCTGACCATATGAGACAGGAGTATGAGGCATTTATGACCATTACCCCTTGTGATGATTGTCATGGAATGAGACTTAAGAAGGAGTCTTTGGCAGTTACAGTAGGTGATAAGAATATATATGAGATTACAGATATGGCTATGGATGATTTGTATGAGTTTTTAAGTGATCTAGATTTAACAGAGCGTCAGCATATGATAGGTGATGGTATATTAAAAGAGATTAAGGCTAGAGTTAGATTCTTGTTAGATGTAGGCTTAGACTATCTATCATTATCTAGAGCTACTGCGAGTCTATCTGGAGGAGAGGCACAGCGAATCAGGCTTGCCACCCAAATAGGTTCAGGCTTAGTAGGAGTGGCATATATACTAGATGAGCCTAGTATAGGACTTCATCAAAGAGATAATGATAAGCTATTAGGTACACTTATAAAGCTTAGAGATCTGGGCAATTCTGTGTTGGTAGTAGAGCATGATGAGGCTACTATGTATGCGGCTGATCAGATTATAGATATAGGGCCTGGAGCAGGAAATATGGGCGGAGAGATTATAGCTCAAGGTACTGCTAAGCAGATAATGGCTTGCAAGAAATCCATTACGGGTGCATACCTTAGTGGAAGAGTAAAGATACCTGTACCAGAAACAAGAAGAGAGCCAAGTGGCTGGTTAAAGATAGTAGATGCTTATGAGAATAACCTTAAACATATAGATGTGGATATACCACTAGGAGTATTTACTTGTGTTACAGGAGTATCGGGTTCGGGTAAGAGTTCCCTTATTAATGAGATACTTAGTAAGAAACTGTCAAAGAGACTTAATCGAGCTAGAATTAAATCAGGAAAACATAAGAGAATCATAGGATATGATCAGTTGGATAAGATTATTAATATAGACCAGTCACCTATAGGTAGAACTCCTAGATCTAACCCGGCTACTTATACAGGTGTATTTGATATGATAAGAGACCTGTTCTCTAATACCAAGGATTCTAAAGAAAGAGGATATAGTAAGGGAAGATTTAGTTTCAATGTATCCGGTGGTAGATGTGAAGCCTGTAAGGGTGATGGTATCATTAAGATAGAGATGCATTTCTTGCCAGATGTATATGTACCTTGTGAGGTATGCCATGGTAAACGATATAATAGAGAGACTCTAGAGGTTAAGTATAAGGGAAAAAATATATTTGATGTACTAGATATGACAGTGGATGAAGCTTGTGACTTCTTTGAAAATGTACCATCCATATATAGAAAGATAGTGACCTTACAGGATGTAGGATTAGGATATATTAAGCTTGGACAACCATCTACTACACTATCAGGTGGTGAAGCTCAACGTATTAAGCTGGCTACAGAATTAAGTCGACGTAGTACAGGTAGGACTATATATGTATTAGATGAACCTACTACAGGTTTACACTTTGCGGATGTCCACAAATTAGTAAATATACTAGATAGACTATGCCAAGGTGGCAACACAATAGTAGTTATCGAACATAATCTTGACGTGATAAAGACGGCAGATTATATAATAGATATGGGACCGGAAGGTGGAGATAAGGGTGGCACAGTTATAGCCCAGGGAACTCCGGAAGATATAGCTAAGGTAGAGCTATCCTATACAGGACAATACCTTAAGAGATATCTAGAGAAGTAGTGCTACTCTTGCGTACCAGCAGTTAATAGTTCTTCTGAACCCATAGGGTAAGTAAGACCAAAGCTTCTAGCCTGGACTAATAGAAATTTATATCTGGTTTGAGCGGCATTTAGCTCATAGATATAACAATCTATTAGGTCAGGCTCTACTATATTCTCTAGGTTAGATAGGGCAGTATGGTAGGCAGTCTTAGTCTGTTCAATCTCATATAATAGCTTATCCTCTATGCTGTAAGTCTTTTTCTTGGTTTTTTTCATAGCATTCTTTGCATAATCCTATATCACCTCTTGGTAAAATGGATTATGTCATCCCTTCTTTAATATATGTCTTCACTATATATTATAGTCAGGAAATGGGAATAATATTCCAATAATGGAATAAATATATAAAGAGAGATATATAAGGTGATAGTATGAGTGAAAATCAAATGTTATTTTTAACAGCTATGGTGTGTTTTATAGGGATAATAATAGGAGTTATAATCAAGAGACCTATGGGGATTGTAAAATATGCAGTTAGAGGAATAGTAGGGGTGGTAGTTATAGAGCTGGTAAATATGTATGTATCTACAAATATAGCAGTTGGTATAAATGAGTTAACCATAGGAGTAAGCACAATATTAGGACTTCCAGGAGTAACTTTGTTATATGGTATCAGATTATATGGTCATTTCATTGCAGGTTAATAAATATTTTATAGACTTTATATTTACTTTATTTTTTTTATAAAAAGTTTATAAAAAATGTGTAGACAAGAGCTGTAGATATATATTATAATCTCACTACAACGTTGAATATGGAACGAGGAGTGATAGTAGTTATAGTAATAGGTTTGTTACTGATATTGATGACTACAGCTGTGATATACGACTTTAAGACAGATAAGATTCCTAATTGGCTTAACGTATTAGGGGTAATAATTGGTCTTGGTTGCTCGGTTTGTAGTAATGGACTTAATGGAGCATTATATTCACTTTTAGGAGTATTTATTCCTATAGGCATACTATTTGTTTTGCATAGATTTGGTAAGTTAGGTGCAGGCGATATTAAGTTTCTAGCCATGATTGGCAGCTTTTTTGGAATTAACATTTTATATGTTATTATCTATTCTTTTTTATTCGGAGGGATTATCTCCCTTATCATTATTTTATCCAATATATTTAAAACTAAAAAATTAAAAGTAATACATTTCTCGCTAGAGATATTGTTAGGAGCTATGACTGTATTTTTAGTTAAAGGAGGCCTTATATGAAGAAACTTAAGGTAGTCCTATTAAGCAAGGATATAGATTATGGACAGAGATTAATGAATTACATAAATAGCAATAGAAGCAATAGATTGTGGATAATTTCTATTAGAGATAGGGAAGAATTTTACGAATTTGCAGAGGAAAATTATTATGATGTATTGCTAACTGACTATCAGGTAGAGGTACCAGAGGAAAAGCAGATAGATCTCCTAGAGGAGAATAGTGACACTGGTATATACAAATATAGTAATGCCAAAGATATAGTGGACAATATAATGAGTATTATGATTGGGAGAGGATATAACACATATACAGAGGAGGTAGAGGTTAGCTGTGTTTATTCGCCGGTGGGAAGGTCAGGCAAGACCACTTTATGTAAAAGGCTATGTAGGGAAAGAACTACAGATAAGACCTTATATGTGGGACTTGAAGAATATGGGCAAAATCTGGCTAATGGAAATATGAAACACATTATATATTATATTAAACAGCGCAAGGATTCTATAGGAGAATTGATAGAGGAATATGTAGAGGAGGGTGCTGTAGAAGTGTTAGGTTCGGCACCATTGTATTTTGATTTGCAGGAATTGAATTATGAGGATTATAGGTGGTTTATAGATAAGCTAAAGGGACTAAAGAGATATGGATATATAGTTTTTGATATGAGTAATAGTGCATTGACAGATTATCATATATTGACTCTGTTTGATAGGGTACATCTGCCAATTATCAGAGATGATGTTTCGTATAAGAAGGTAGAGATATTTTACAAAGTATTAAGCAAGGTAAATTTGTCGCAGATTAGAGAAAACATCGAAGAGATATATGTATTTGAAAAGAGGGAATAGAATGCAGGATGAGCTATATGGGAATGTACTTAAGGAAGAGCTTATGGATATGATAGACATTTCTAGAGATATAGAGGATGAAGAGATAGGAGAGCTAATTGACAAACTGTTGTTGGAGAAGCTGGAAGAAGAGTATATCTCTATAAAGGATATGAACAGGTTAAAAAGGGAGATATTTAATTCTATTAGAAGGCTGGATATATTATCTGAGCTGCTAGAGGATGACGAGATAACTGAGATTATGATTAATGGCTATCGGAATATCTATGTAGAGAAACGAGGGAGAATAAGTCTTATTGAAGAGCAGTTTTATGATGAACAGAAGCTATCTGAGGTTATACAAAGTATAGTGGCTAGCTGTAATCGTATAGTTAATGAGACTAGTCCTATAGTAGATGCTAGGTTAGAGGATGGTTCCAGAGTAAATGTAGTATTACCACCCATTGCGTTAGATGGTGCCATAATGACTATTAGAAAATTTCCTAAGGACAGCTTCACTATGGAAAAGCTTATAGAGATAGGTTCTATATCTAGGGAATGCGGGGATATGCTTAAGCTGCTAGTAAGGAGTGGTTATAATATATTCATAAGTGGTGGTACTGGTTCTGGAAAGACTACATTTTTAAATGCGCTAACTAATTATATTCCTAAGGAGGAGAGGCTTATTACTATAGAAGATGCGGCAGAATTGGCTATAGAAAACATAGGGAATCTAGTTAGACTAGAGGCTAGAAATGCTAATGTAAATGGTGAGAATGCCATAGCGATTAAGGATCTTATAAAGTCGGCTCTTAGAATGAGACCAGACAGGATAATTGTTGGTGAGGTTAGAGATGGAGCAGCACTGGATATGTTATCTGCTATGAATACAGGACATCTTGTTTTCCCTTCTTGACTACACTATCTCCCTCAGAGAA
>CAZOUU010000149.1:0-215 GCA_964583045.1 uncultured Lachnospiraceae bacterium
AGCCTTATCTACTACGTCCTGTTGTATTTCAAAAGCGAAAGAGCTGCCCTTACCATATTCGCTTTCTATTGATAATTCACCCTGCATTAAATGAAGTAATCTGGTAACTATAGTAAGTCCAAGACCTACACCCTGTATATTTCTAGTGTTTTCATTATCAAATCTTGCAAATCTTTCTGATATATGGACTGTATCTTCCTTCTTCATACCGATTC
>CAZOUU010000149.1:225-3086 GCA_964583045.1 uncultured Lachnospiraceae bacterium
TTACAGATAATATACCCTTATCCTCAGGTAATTCTCGCCAGCTAATGTGTACTTCTACAAATCCCTCTTTGGTATACTTTACTGCATTAGATAATAAATTGTTAAATACCTGTGTCAATCTCACATAATCTCCATCTAGAACCTGTGGTATATTTTCATCTATATTATATCTAAACTGCAAGCCTTTTTTTCAGCATTATATTGAGCATATGCAATTATATCCTGCAATACTGATACCATAGAATATTCTGTTTTTTCTATCTTTAATTTGCCCGCATCTATATCATTAAAATCCAATATATCATTAATCAACGATAATAGCGTTCTACCAGCTGTCTGTACATTTAATGCATTAGTTGCCGTATGGATTTCCCCTGTCTCCTTAATAATAATCTCGTTGTAGCCTAAGATCGCATTAATAGGTGTTCTAATCTCATGAGACATATTGGCAAGGAAATTACTCTTAGCAGCGTTAGCATTTATAGCTTATGCCCTTGCACTCTCAGCCTCACTCTTTGCAGCTAGCAATTGCTTGTTTTGTATCTCCATACTAGCTACCTGTTGTTGCAGTATCTTAGCATAAGCCTCTTGCATAGCTGCATGTTTTTTAACCATATTCCAGAGATGAACCCCTACCATAATTAACGCAAATAGAGCTGTTCCATATCTGCTATATATACCTAAATCTCCCACCTTTATCATATATGTACGTACCAAGTCTATCATACCACCTAGTCCCATAAGAAATAGAGCAGCAAATTGTAATATGATAGCTTTACTTTTATCTCTTTTAACCATCCCAAAGAATGTAGTCTCTACTACAATTATGGTAATAAACAATATACAATGAGAAATAAATGCTATATCCATAAAATCTGCTATGTTTAATACTTGGAGTACTAGCTGAAACAATACATTAATAAACGATGCTACTATTAATACTTTTAGTCTCTTTTGATATCTTCTTTTTAGGTTTTTGCAGTAGTACATTTCCAAGAACATAGGTGCTACCATTAGTACAATAAATACAAAGAATGAGTATAAGGTCTGCATCATTGTTTTCTAAATATTTAAGTGCCAGTCTTCCCGAAGGTACTAAAATAGGTTTACATACATCCTGCAATGCCCTTTCTGCCATCTTCAAGTTCATACTGCTATCATCTACTACCAATACTCTCCTCAAATTAATCGCCCCTCTCGCAATTCATTATCTATCGTAATATCTTTCTTAATATCTCGTCCTCTACTATAACCTCTTTTGCCATATCCCTATATTTTTCTTCATGTATAAATGTATGTCTATTAGGTTTTATACTAGGTGCTATGTCAATAGCCTCTATATAATCTTCTGCTTTTAGATTAAGTGTAGACACGTAATCCCAAAATCCTGTCTCTGCAAATACTGTGTTAACCCTTATCCACCTATGATCTTGTACTTTACTCATAATGTAGGTAGCTATGCCTACTTGAATACCATGTAACTGTGGTGTATCTAGCAGCTTGTCTAGCGCATGGGATATAAGATGTTCACTTCCACTAGAAGGAGCGTTATTGCCAGCTATCTCATTTGCAATACCACTAAGGGCTAGAGAATCAACTAATTCTCTAAGAAACAATTCATCCTTAATACTCTTAAACTCGGTTCGAACAAAACTATTTACTGCTTTTTTGGAAATCATCATAGCAAAATCATCCAATGTAGCATAGCCTTGTGAATCCTCATATACCCAATCATATAAGGCACTTATCTTTGAAACCAAATCACCTATACCTGAATATATAAATTTGTCAGGTGCACTCTTAATTACTTCTGTATCTACTATAATTCCATAGGCTAGCTTAGCAGGTACCGAGGTTCTCTTATTGTTAACTAATAAGGATGCACTAGAGCTGGAAAATCCATCACTAGAGGCTGATGTAGGTACGCTGATAAATGGCATCTTTCTAAGAAAGGCGGCATATTTAGCAGTATCTATAACCTTTCCACCACCTATACCTATAACTGCTTCTGTAGAAGCATCTATCTCAAATGCTAAATCAATTATATCATTCATATGAATGGTATCTAATTCCCTATACTCTAATACCTCCACCTCTGCATCTACCATAGACGAAAGCACTGTATAACCAAATAAATCTATTAAGCCATTGCCAAAATATATAACTACTTTATTAAAATTATTATCGCTTAAATATTTACCTATATCATTTAAAGTTCCATTTCCTACTTTAAGTAATGTAGGTATAGATATTCTATTAGTTTTAACTATACTCATATTCCTATCCTCCTAGTATGGATTATGCACTATTAACATCATCATTATACTATATAAATACCTGCTTAATACTATCATAGTGAAGGAATATACCCTGTTTACCTAGTTTCTCTATATCCTCAACTGTGGCAAACATATAACCCGCCGTCTCTTCTTCCTGTAAATGTATATCCTCTGCTGATATATCTACAGTAAATCTATATACATCTACAAAGTAGTTATCTCCTTCCTCTTTATTATCTCTACGGTATGTAAATACATATCCGCCCTCACTAACAGTAACATCTACACCTGTCTCTTCTAATATCTCTCTTTTAACTGCATCTATAGAAGCTTCACCTGCTTGAGCCGCTCCTCCTGATACTTCCCACCATCCAGGTGCCCACGATTTAGTCATAACTCTCTTGGTAATTAGATATTTACCCTCCAATGTTCTAATAACGCCTAGAACAGTTAGGTGGTAATCGCCCTCCTTCATAGTCCAGTCGTTTCGCTCCATCAAACGTCCTGTTCTCCTTTTATCAATATCATATATATCCCACATTTCCATAGTGTATAAATTCCTTTCATCTTATTGCGCAGTCT
>CAZOUU010000149.1:3096-3576 GCA_964583045.1 uncultured Lachnospiraceae bacterium
ATAAAACCTCATTGCCAGTTTCTGTTACAAGCACCATTATCTCCCACTGTGCACTAGGCATACCATCTTCAGTATATACCTGCCATCCATCCTCTTCATCCTGATATATATCTACAGCTCCCATATTTACCATAGGCTCTATAGTAAATATCATACCTGGTGCCATAATCATATCTGTACCACGTTTGGTATTGTAGCCTACCCATGGATCTTCATGAAATTCAAGTCCTACTCCATGCCCACCAATCTCTCTAACTACTGTATATCCGTTGTCAAATGCATAATCATGTACGACCTGTCCCATATCTCCTAGAAATCCCCAAGGTTTAACTTCCTTAAGGCCTAATTCTACACACTCTTTAGTTACCTGCACTAATTTCTTCTTCTCTGGGCTTACATCTCCTATGCAAAACATTCTAGAAGAATCTGAAAAATAGCCCTTTAATATGGTGGAACAATCTACATTTACTATATCTCCTG
>CAZOUU010000149.1:3586-4774 GCA_964583045.1 uncultured Lachnospiraceae bacterium
ATTAATGAATTAAAATCCGTTGATATAGATATGTTTACTATATCTCCTGAACTAAGAATAACATCCTTTGAAGGAAATCCATGACACACCTGGTCATTTACTGAGGTGCATACACTATATGGATAGCCATCATATCCAAGGGGTGCTGGAACTCCACCCATATCTGTAGTCATATCATATACTATTTTGTCTATCTCAGCTGTCGACATACCTTCATGTATATTTTTTTCAATGTAGTCAAGTATAGCTATATTTATCTTACAGCTCTCCTTAATCTTCTCTATCTGTTCCGGTGTTTTAATAATATCATGACTAGGTATTATACAGCCCTTACGACTTAAATCTGTCAATTTAGCATCAAAATCACAATGACAGAATTTGTACTTCTTATTACTTCCACACCAGCATAAATCGTTTCTTCCTATTTTTCGTAACATTTTATATATCCTTCTTTTCTAATTAGTCTTATCTAACTAATTATACTACCTTTATATTTTTTTGCCACTGTTTTATGAGTTTTTCTCTACTAATAATCGCAATTACACTTACTAGCAGAAGAATAAACAACCATATAATTGGAGTGTTATCTCCTGTTTGGGGACTTCCAGCATTATCGGCATTATTTGTATTTACCTGTTCTAGCTTTATATGATCATTTGAAACAGTAGAATTATCAGGGCTATTAGGTTTAATTGGAGCATTGGGTTTTTCTGGCTTTTCTGGCTCTATAGTTACTGTATTAGTAAGGTTTACTGTCGCTCTTTTATCCTCTTCTATTGTAACTTTACAAATGGTTGTTGATAAGTCATATCCATCCGGAGATGTAATCTGTACTATTTTATATTTTCCAACTGGAATATTGTGTTCTCTCGTGTTCATCTGGTAATGTGTAATTCTCAGGAGCATTTATCTCTGTAACCTCCCATATTCCTAATGCAACATTAGTAGTAACAGTGCCATCTGAACCTGTTGTAACATATATTGTAGTCTGTCCTGGCGAAGAAAGACTATATTTTGCTCCTGCAAGAGTACTTCCTGTCTCAGCATCCTTTTTTACAATTGTAATACCTGTCTTTTTTGAATCTGTAACAGTCTTTGTAGTTGTTGTATTTGCTGTTATAGAAAAAGATTGAGCATCCTCATCATCTATTTCGTATCCTAATGGAGTATTGTCCTCTCCATCTAATT
>CAZOUU010000150.1:0-4710 GCA_964583045.1 uncultured Lachnospiraceae bacterium
TGATTTAGGAATCTGTACATTCACATTCTTTAACGCTACAAAATCATCACCATTTACTACTGGAAATACTTGTTCTATTCCTATACTTTCTATTATCAAATTCTCATCCATATAAGCCTACTCCTCTCCCAATTTCAATGCTTGTGATATCTTCATATTGTTTAATATCTTGCCTAATACATAAATGCATAATACCAATATGAATACTATAGCTACTCCAAGTCTGGTCATATCTAGCCATGAGCTCACCACATCTACTTTGGCTACCTTTGTTGCATAGGCTAACTCTATAAGTGGTATAAACAATTGAGAAGATAAGACTCCAACTAATACTCCAACTGCTATAGAGGCTACTGAACTAAACAAATGCTCAAACATTAACATTTTTATTATCTCTTTCATAGATAATCCCATAGCCCTATATATACCAAACATTAACTCTCTTTGTTTTATAGAAATTATCCAGTATATTAGGAAGCCTACCATACATAACACTAATACTACGATAAAGCTTATAGTCAACATACCATTTGTCTCTTGAAATACGGGATCATTTTTCATTATAACTATGTCGTTATTAGAATCTAAAAATCTATCTAGCTTTATACTATTATTCTCTATAAAATCATATATGTAATTAGTATCCTTATCCGTCTTTATCCACCATTCGTAAGGCACTGTATCATAGCTATTAATAACCTTATCATAAGATGCAACTATAAGATAGTTATCCATATTAGACATAATTCCGGCACTATTTTCCACTTGAACGGTATCCTCATAGCTAGGCCAGTAATCTACAAAACCATATATAACTCCACTACAGGTATCTGTCTTTCTATCTAGCTCATCATATCTTACATACTCTATAGTATCACCTATCTCTAATTTCATATCTTTTTTCATATTAGTAGATACCAATATACCATTTATATCTTGAGATATAAGGTTAAGATAATTATACCAATGTTGATCCAACAGACCATCCTGTATATAAGCGGTCTCACCAAATTCTTTGGTATTTATACCCATAAGAAGTACATTTTCCATAACCTTATCTTCTTTTCCCTCAGCATAAGCTTTAATACTATTACTTCTATATACCTTGGTCATGCTCTTAGACTTCTCTTTAATCTCATCATACTTCCACTGGTCTGGCTCCTTGTATATTAGCTCTACACTATTGTCACCTAAATCCATAGCTCTTTTTACTGATGCCATATTAGTATCCCATGTTTCAGCAATAACTACGTCTGCACCATTGTTGTTCCATATACGTTGTTCTTCATTTACATTTATAGTTCTAGCTGTATTAGCATTAAATATACCATAAGCAACAGTTATAACTAAGAATACCATAATGAATTCTTGTTTTTCTCTGGTTCTTATAATCTGTAGGAACGCTGTATTTACTGCTACGCCCCAATGTTTTTTGCCTATTTTATATACAATAGATACAATTACTGGTATTATCCTTACCGACAACATACCACAGCACATAATAAATAATGAAGATGATAGAAATAGTAATGGATCTAAGCTGTCTCCTTTAGCTACCTTACTTACTATAACATCCTTTTGCTGTGAGAAATTGTACCATCCATATATAGATACCCCTAACAATATAATGTCTAGATAAAATCTCTTCCAGAACACTTTATGTTTCTTACTCTTTTGTTTAAATTCTACTATGGTTGTCTTAGATAATGGTATAACTGGCAATGTCATAACTAACACAGAAAATACTGCGGCAATTAATCCATATATTAACGACGTACCTGTTATAGATATAGGTAGTGAATCTCTACTGACAAATTCCATAAACGCATTAGAACCACCTAATATCCTACACAGTAAATATCCTAATGGAATACCTATTACAAAACTAACTGTTGCTAACATAATAGACTGTATAAAATAAACCATAATAACTTGGAATCTACTAACACCTCTACTCTTTAGCATAGCTATCTCATTTGATTCCATATTAAGCATCTGTGCTGATACCATATACATAAATATAGCTAACAATACTAATGTAGGTACCTGTAAAATACTCATAGTTGCTTCTATTTTTTTCTCGGACTCTAAATAATTATTACATATGTCTCCAAAATTAGCTGTAATAGATTTTTTAGCCAATGCATTTGATATTTTAACTAATTCTCCTGCATTCTTATAATCCATATCTGCTGCATCATAATACACATATCTATTTAGCTTTATACTGCCTGCTAAACCTGGCTTTCCATTTTCTCCCTTAGTAAATATACGGTCTTGCAAATCAACTATTACCTTATCGGATAAGAAACATTGATAAGGATAATCATTTGGTGTTGCATCATTCCAATATAGACTATCATCACCATCCTTTTCACCAAATATACCTACTATCTTAAGCTTAACTGGTTCTTTAGTATCACCATATCCTATATACTCTAAAGATAATACCTCTCCTAAAGACAAATCCATATTATTATATGTAGTTCTACTAACTATTACATCATAGGCATCATTCTCATCTGGTTCATCTCCATACATATCTCCAGTAAGAATAGTAATATGGTCTTCCATATCTTCCATATTCATAGTTGCCGTAATATAAGTTTTATTAGATTCTTCCGTTTTTTTATCACTTGTACATGGAGAACCAACGGAAGAATATACTCTCTTATCCATTAAGATCTTCGCATCTATATCCTTCAGTTCTTCATCAATTTTTTCATTTACAGTATCACTCTTTGCCTTTGAATCCCCTGTATTCAGTGTAACTATTTTCTCAGCACCTACTGACAACATATAATCTCCAGTACGTTCATAAGCATTTTCAAACGAACTAGTAAATAGTTTTTGCAAAGCAGCATTAGTATACATAGGATTGCAACAAGCTATGCTAATCATTAAAATGCCACCTATCATTAAGCTGAAAACCATCCATTTTTTATGAATAATTTTTCCAAATATAAATCTTAGCATAATATTCTACTCCTTCTTCAATGCGACTTTGGTTTCTTTATCTATGCCCTGTAAAATCCAGGTAATACCATTTTTTTGTTCACCAATAACTATATATTTTTTAACGACCTTATCATCTTCATAGGCACATACATACATACCGTCGTCATCCTTATATACAGCTTTGGAATCTACTACATATACATCTTTACATTCTCTTTCTTTAACAGTGATTTTAGGATTTTCTACCTTTACATTCTCTGTTAATCCTTCCATCTTAATAAGAATCTGATTAGACTCTATAAGTTCTGGATATAAGGCATTGCCTGCTAGGATTACTCTTCCTTTATAACTAACCTCTTTACCATCTACGGTGCCCGTCATAGTAACCTCTGAATTATATCTGAATAATAAATCTGTGCTTATAGACACATATGCTTTTTTATCATCTCTAATCTCCGCTACTATATCTCCCGAGGCTAAAGTGTGTCCATCTGAATAACTAGATAACTCTGTAACCGTCCCTGATATAGGTGCCACTACTTTGCCTGCTGAGTTATCCGCTGTTAATCTAGATACCTGCGTACTACTGAATGCCACCTGATAGTCTCTATCATATACTGCCTGATCATATTCTAGCTGTAGCTCTTCAATCTCTAGATTGCATAATTTTATCTCATCTTGATCTTTTAATGTAGCTATTTTCTCTTTATTTGCATTTATCTGCTTTGTTAGACCTGTAAGTAAAGCATTGGCTTGAGAGGTTGCATCTGTACCTATATTATTAGCTGAAGTGATAGCAGATTGATTACTATACATAGATACATTGGCCAATAAATCTCCTTTTTTAACTGCGTCACCATCTTTAACTACAATATTTTGTAGTCTGCCATTATCTGCCTGCCATATAACCTTATACTTGCTAGGATATACCGTAGAATACTTCGCAACCTCAGACTTTGAATTAAAATCCTCCTTAGTTATCTCTGCCGTCTTAGCATCCTCTCCAAAGTCTAATCCTACATCTGCTGCTATTATATCTCCTTCTTTTAATCCATCTACAATCTCCGTATATAAGCTAGTTATATTTCCTATTTCAACATTTTGTCTTGTTTCTTTATCTCCATCCATTTTGGTAACATACCAGGTATTACCATCCAGTTTTATAGCTGAATTAGGTACAGCAACCACATTCTTCTTACTGTTCTTCTCTAAATATATATCTACATAATCACCGGCTTTAACACCTGTATTTTTATCTACAAACTCAAATTTCAGTGGTATATCTATGTTATTAGCTATGGCATATCTATTTTCTTCTGTTGTAGTTTCTCTTTCTTTAAGTTCATATTCTTTACCATTAATAATAGCATATACTATATCACTACTTGTTAAATTTCCTTTAATCATGTAGTCAGACGATACATACAAATCAGTATTATCAGCTATATAATATGCTGTTTTACCCGCTAGTACGTAATCTCCTCCTGCTAACATCTCATTATTAGCATTTAGTGCTGCTACTATCTCTCCATTACAGGGTGCTACCAGGGTACCCTCATTTTTCTTTTCTTTTAATTTTGTAGCACTACTATCTGCACCATTTTTCTTTGTAGCTGTCAAGGAATTAGCAGAAGCTATCATAGTTTCATATACAGATACTTGTGTATTAGAGGCCGCTATATTACCTTTTAGCTCTGTTATCTTTTCAGCCACATCATCTTCTTCATCTTCTTCTTGAGCCTCTGTAGTTGC
>CAZOUU010000151.1:0-4700 GCA_964583045.1 uncultured Lachnospiraceae bacterium
TTTTGTATCAGGCCTTTTGATATATCCTACTACTTTTCTTTTTTTATGAAATACCTTTTCTGTATGAAGATGAATCCCATTGTTATTACAACACCTATGGCAGTCATTATACTGCCTAATACAAATCCGACTGGTATATATTTAAATTCTATAGTATGCTCACCCTTATCTAGAGGTATAGAAATCAAACAATCTCCCACTAAATCATATTTAGCTTCTTTACCATCCACATATACCTTAAAGCCTCCATCATCTGCAATGGTGGTCATCAACACGCCCTTTTTATCCGCCTTGATATGACCTTTTACATATGTGTCCTCTCTTGTATCTACAGTCATTACATTAGAACTAATCAGCTTATTAAATTCCTTATATGCCTCGTCATCATATGAAGCTACATATACAGACATATTATAGTTCGTTGCTATATCCATATTATTAATAGATTGGAGCTCCACATCCTGTCCCTTCTTTAGATATCCTAAATCTATGATGGAACCCGTTTCTCTGCCTTCTCTTCGAAATACTATTTCACCATCTACTATAATACTAGTGTATAATGCAGAAGCATTTTTAACATATACATATGTATGTTGAGCTTCCTTAACATCTAGTTTAACACTTACCATTCCACCTTTAGCTATATTAGTGATTTTATATTGATTATCCTCACCACTACTAATTATAGAATCTCCTGATGATAGTTCAAAAGACACTTTGTCATCCTCAAATATATCCTGTTTTACACCTATAGCTTTAGCGAACTCATTTTGCACTACAAACGGGTTATTAGAGGTATCCTTCCAAGCTAGCACTCCTTCATTTAACATATAACCTAGACCTGTCGTTGCTTGTCTCTCCATAACCTTTATGTCATTCTGCTTATATACTACATTTTCTTTATTTATAATCTCTGCATCATTAGCAATAATATATTTGTAATTAAATATATCTCCTATAACTGGAGTAATCTCTTCTGCAGTATAAACTGCGCCGTGATCCCTACCCAACAATCCAAGCCTTCTATATAATTTTAATACCTTACTATTGTTAATTGAAGAGTTAATACTACCCGTTGGAACCTCTAGGTACATACCTATATTACTTAAATCCGTATATACTGCAACTCTCTCATCCTCATCTAAATCCAGCTTATCCACCAGATTATTATAGGTATTCAAATCATATCCATTATAATTATCTACCACACCTCTTTGTAATAGATTTAAACCTGCCGTAGTCAATACCTCTATCATCATTATAATGATAAAACACATATATAAGCTAAATTGCTTAATACTCTTTCGTTTATATAACACAATCATCATAAAATACAAGGCTAATAGTAACCATGTAGAAAGATATACTAGTGGATTATCAAACTTACTTATTGTAAAGAATACAATAACCGTACCTACAACTACACAAACAAATGATATAATACATTTTTTAAGATTAACATATTTTATATAAGTTAGCATCTCACACAATATAGTCATTAGCACAAATATATAGAATATAGCAAATCTATGATATAACATATTTGGCATAGACAAACCATGCCATAGATATTCTAATCTACCTACACACATACTTACTAGCATAAATACTGCAAGTAGAACCCTCTTAAGCTTATATTTATTTAATGGCTTAGGCAAGAACATATATATAAAGAAGCCTAATAATATCAATGCACCACAGTACAGATTAAAATCTCCATTTATAGACAACGATTGATTTTCACCATAACTAAGAGTAAACATTTTGGATATAGCATCAGATATATTTCCATAGGATTTTATAATGCTATCAGTAAAGGCCTTCTTTTCTGTTCCCATATATCTATTAGTAGCTGATATATACGAAGGCACCAACACTATTCCACTAGTTAAGGCGGCCATAATGGAGGTTACCGCAAATAATAATCCTCTTTTAAAAAACTCTTTAATGCCCTTCCTCTGTCTATCTATAAACCAGAACATCATGAAAATACACATAATAAAACTTATATAGTAATTAGTAAACATAGCAAATACTAATAATACATAATATCCTATCCATTTACCACTATATATAAGTTTTTCAAGCTGCAATAATATAAGTGGGAATAAAATAAGAACATCAAGCCACATTATATTATTATAATAGACCATTACATATGAACTAAGTCCTATGCCTAGTCCACATATAAGAGCTATGATTTTCTTATATTTTCTACTTCTATTTATCTTAGAATGAATAAAATAATATACTGAAGTTACACTAATAAATGCCACCTTTATGTACAGTATAATACTAACAACTGCCTCCATTTTATCCTCTGGAAATAGCAAAACCATACAATTAAGTGGACTTATAAGATAATAAGAATTTACTGCCCAAAAATTATATCCTAATCCACTTGTCCAGCTATATAAAAAAGATTCACCCGACTTTACTTTATGATAAAATTCCGAAAAATATGTAAGATATTGCAAGCTTGCATCGCCATCTAAAAAAGAATTATTACCAAAAGGATATATACGTAAAACTGCAGCACCCCCTAGAAATAGTGCCATAGGAATCATGAACGCTACTACATATACCCATATATTCTTCCATCTAAATTTATCTTTTACTATGTCTACATTAATTTTCTTCAACTGTAACCCTCCATTAAGTAAATATTTACCTAATACCTTATATACATACTCTCTCTATGACAGCTTAGCTATAATGGATACCCATTCACCCATATATACTATATCTACTATCTCATAATTATTATCTAACAATGCCTGTTTAACAGCCTCTTCTTTAGTATTAATTATACCCGAAGTAACAAACACCGAAGCTTTATTCATAAACTTACTTGCTATAGCTGATAAAGGTATAATAACATCTGCTAATATATTAGCAACTACTATATCATAGGTGTCAGTTATAGATAATGCAAACTTATCATCTCCTATAACGTCACCTTTAACTACCTGCATTTCTCTATCAGTTATATTATTAATAGCCATATTTTCTAAGCTTGCTGTAACAGCCTTTTCATCAATATCTATGCCATAGGCCTTTGCAGCATGAAGCTTCAACGCTATAATAGACAATATACCACTTCCACAGCCAAGATCTAATACTGTACTCTCATCCTTTACTATGTATTTTTTTAAAGCTGCTATACATAGCTTAGTAGTCTCATGTGAGCCAGTTCCAAAGGCTGTACCAGGGTCTATATTTATAACTATATCCCCTTCCTTTACATCATGAAGATCTTCCCAGGTAGGCTTGATTACAATATTATCTTCTAATCTAAAAGGCTTAAAAAAAGCTTTCCAGTTATTTATCCAATCTGTATCCTTAGTCTCTCCTAAAGTTATATCACCACTACCTATATTCATATAGGTAGCTATATCTGCTAGCTCAGCCTTTATTTTAGAAATTAAGTCATCTATATCACGTTCTTTGTCTATATAACAAGATACAGTAGCAAGTCCTTTATCCTCTGGTAAATCTGGTAATATATCTATATACATAGCTCTCTTATCTGCCTCAGATAATGGTACATTATCTTCTACTTCTATACCCTCTAGACCCAGTTCATCTAATGCATAGCTTATCATATCCACTGCTTCAGTTGTTGTATCGATACTTATTTTTTCCCATATCATTTCTTTTTACCAAAGCCCTTTTTCTTATGATCTCCAAAGCTAAAGCTTCCTCATATTCATTCAATATAGTCTTTTGCTCTTCTGTTAACTTATCTGGAACCTGTACTACCAAAGTAACGTAGTGATCACCACGAACATTTTTATTTCTAAGAGTAGGCACACCCTTGCCCTTTAGTTTAATCTTGGTATCAGTTTGTGTACCTGATTTTATAACCTCTTCTACTGGACCATCGATGGTATTTATAGTAATCGTTCCACCTAATGCTGCCTGAGTAAATGTAATAGGTTCTGTAGAGAACAAATCATAGCCTTGTCTCTGGAATACTGGATGTCTATCTACTAATATAGTAACAAGCAAATCTCCTCTGCCACCACCATTAGTACCTGGCTCACCCTTTTCTCTTATACGAAGGCTCTGTCCATTATCTATACCTGCTGGAACCACCACTTGAATCTTACTCTTACTCTTTACATAACCAGTACCAGCACAATTACTACATTTATATTTTATAACCTTACCGGTACCACTACATTCTGGACAAGTCTGTACATTTCTAACAACCCCAAATAAAGATTGCTGAGTAAATACCACCTGACCTTTACCATTACATTTTCCACATATCTCTGGATCATGTCCTGGTTGTGAACCTGTACCATGACATATATTACACTCATCCTTTGAAGGTAGCTCTAGTTCTTTTTGAGTACCAAATACTGCCTCTTCAAATTTAACACGTACAGTAGTTTTTATATTAGCTCCCTTGGCTGGGCCATTAGACCGACGTCTTCCACCACCGCCAAATATGTCACCAAATATATCTCCGAAAATATCACCCATATCTCCGCCGTTAAAGTCAAAGCCGCCAAATCCACCAGCACCACTGTTTGGATCAAATGCAGCATGACCAAATTGATCATATTTGCTACGTTTCTCAGGATCACTAAGCACGCTATATGCCTCTGAAGCCTCTTTAAATTTAGCTTCTGCCTCTTTATCTCCTGGATTAATATCTGGATGGTATTTCTTTGCTACCTGCCTATATGCTT
>CAZOUU010000152.1:0-4617 GCA_964583045.1 uncultured Lachnospiraceae bacterium
TAGATGCGTAAATTAATAAACACCACATTATATTGTACTAGTTATTGAACTATAAGTCAAGATATAGAGGTATGGTAATATTTAAAATTCATATATTACATAGTAATATGGCTTGATAAAAGTGATAATACTAGAATTTAATATTAACAACACCTTGTAGCCATATCTGTCCTTTAAATCTTCGTCCAATCTCTGGCTGACCCAGTAAATCCTTTTCATTAATACATACATTTAACTTTGTATTATTACAATCTATACCTATGTTATATACTTTTTCTTTGGATAGATTATTAATAATCGGTTTTACATCTATTATCTCTCCTAGTACAGAGTATTGTTCTGTTTCAATACCGCTAGGCATAAAATATGTCTTTACTATAGATAAGATATCTTCGTGTCTTGATCGTCTGGATATAATAGTATAGGTATCCATATCATCAATAGTTAGATTTTCCAGAGCCTCTACATCACCAGCCCTGGCAGCAGCGATAAGATTATTTCTAGAGGTTTGGTCTTTATCATTTTTTCTAATAGGAGTAGTTTCTTTTACATTATATATGATGACACCTTTAGTAGACAATCCAGTAAGTTTTACCTCTGTTGGAATATCTGCAAATTTATTTAACCATTTTGTTCTAATATAGTCAGCTATATTTTGCAAATAGAATATTAGGGATACCCCTATATTAAAATCTTCACATACACCAGCATAGGATTCATTGCTACTGTGTTTATCTATATGAATCTCTTCCTCATGAGTAGTATAGTTACCAATCAAATATGGATAGAAATGTTCAATATTTAGAGTTCCTTTTTCATCATATTCTCCGATTATAGAAATCCCCATATCTGAGCCATATTCTTTATTAATCTGAACCATACTAGTAGTGTTACTAACAGAGGTAATTATTCTGCTAGTAGGCTGACTTATAGCTTGGAGAATTAACGGGTCAGTCTGATTTTTATTTCGTATTTCACTAAAACCGATTGCACGTAAATAACTATGCATAGAATTACCTCCTTCTATTATATATTTAGAATAATAATGATAATGCTTTGCTTAGAAAATGTATTAGCTTAGCAATGTCTAGTTGAAGTCATCATCATCTGAGCTAAAGCTTGTAGTTAAGTTCACATTAGGCTGCTTGTCAGGTGATTTTGTTATAATGCTATCATCATGTGTAGGCTCTCCATTGTATAGGGAACTATATACATCCTGAGTGTAGGTGTTCTTTGGAAGAATTCGCATACCAGGATCTTTTGGTTTGTTTAGATTTACTGTAGCTACCTTTGGAGTAACAAACTTTGGTGCGGTAGTTGGCATAGGCTTTCTTTTAGGCACAACATTAGTAGTATTAGCTGTAGTCGCATTTGTATCTTTGATAACAGTTTTAGGCGTATTAGGTAATTCCTCTGTATCAGATATAGTAGGTGATACAGAAGTACTTGAGAAATTTATATTGTCATCATTTTCTGTCGAAGACTTAATAGTCTCTACCTTATTGCTGTCAGAACTTTTAACTATATAATCCTTCTTCTTATATTCATCGTCATCCTTAGGTTTGCGCTGTACATCTACTGGTTTAAAATTTTTATCTACTTCAGCTCTAGGACGAGTCTTAATTCCTTCCTTAAGAGGAACATCACTGGTTTCAGAGAATATAGCAGCTTTTTGTTCTCTAGGTATAGTTTTAATCTCCTCTATTAAAGTAGTATTTTGAAAATCATCTTCGGTCTCTATGTCCTTATCTCTTGGTTTTGTCTTAATAACTTCGGTAAGACTAACTAAAGGTGTTTCTTCATTTTCAGCAGCAAATTTTGCTCTATCGTCCTCGGTAATTTTATGAACATGAGCTTCATTGGCTATAGTTGCTCTTGGTGAAGCTTCATCTAGAGGTTTAGGAGTTCTATCTAAATCATCAGTCTTCTTAATCCTAGTTGGTGGAGTAGGAGATTCTTTTACATTATTTTTCTCCACTATTTTTATGTTATCATTTATCTCAGCTGTGGTTTTAGTAGCACGCACTTCATCTAATAATTCTTCTATCTGGTTCTGCTTAATTGTAACAGCTACATCTAGTGCTTCCTTTTCTTCCTCGGATAAAACAAGATATGATTCACCATTTATTATTTCCTTAGCATAAGTAAAACATCCCTCGCGGCTATGCATAGAATTAATAATTACACCAGTGTTGTTATCATTAAGAATTGCTAGAGCAAAGCTTAGGTTACCAGTCATTTCATTGAAGGCATTATATTTTATTAAGCCTATCTTGTTGAATGCTATAGTGCTTCGTTCAGCAATATATTTTATATCCTTATTTTGTCCCTTTTCATTATTAACTATAGATTCTATATCAGAGAATTTAGAATACATAATCTTCTCTAGATTTTTACCGCTTTTTCCTGAAGTGAATAAGGATAATCTTTTTGCCAATTTATTGCTCTTTACTATTTGTACAATTAATAAAATTATGAATATAATAATTAGTACAAGTAAACCTGTTAATATATAACCTACGTCAACGTAGGATTCAATCATATCTAAGCTCATATATATATCTCCTAACTGTCTTATGTATATTTTGTATTGATTAGAAAAATGTGATTAATAAAATCTACTTTACAGTATACAGCATTTCGGTAATTCGTTCTAATTCATCCTTAGAGAAATACTCAATTTCAATTTTTCCTTTATTGGCATTCTTAGTTTTGAGTTTGACCTTAGCACCAAGTACCTGTTTAAGCTTGCTTTCTATATCATCATATATAAATGATAAATCTTCTTGTGGTTCTGTAATAGTAGCAGGCTTTTTCTCTAACAAGCTCTTTACTAATTTTTCAGTCTCACGAACACTTAGCTTATCGTCAAATATCTTGCAAGCTGTTTCATACTGGAGTGCTTCATCCGATAAAGCAAGTAATGCACGAGCGTGTCCACTAGATATCATATCATCAATGAGCATAGTCTGAACCTGCTCAGATAATTTTAGTAGACGCATAGAATTAGTTACAGCAGTTCTACTCTTAGAAACTCGTTCTGCTACTTCATCCTGTTTAAGATTAAATTCTTCTAATAATCTCTTATATGCAAAAGCTTCTTCAATAGGATTAAGGTTTTCTCTCTGTATATTTTCTATTAAAGCTATCTCTACGATTTCTTGATCGGTATAGTCTCTAACTATTACTGGAACTTCAGTTAATCCAGCAAGTCTAGAGGCACGCCATCTTCGCTCGCCAGCTATAAGCTCATAATAATCTTTCCTCTTTGTAACGATAAGAGGTTGTATAACTCCAAACTGTTTAATGGAATCGGCCAACTCCTGTAAAGCATCTTCGTCAAATTGTTTTCTTGGCTGTTCCCTATTTGGTTCTATCTGAGAAATCTTTAAGGTCTTTTCTACTTCTTTTACAACTTCCTTTACAACTTCCTTTGTCTTTGCTGTATTCTTAGGTTCACTTACATTTCCCATTAAATTATCTAGACCATGACCTAGCCCTTTTTTTGCTGCCATATATATTTACCTCCAATATGCTTCGTTTGCTATAACTTCGTCTGCTAATGCTCTGTAACTTATAGCACCAGCTGATTTTGAATCGTATTCTGTAATTGGTAATCCGTGACTAGGTGCTTCGGCTAGTCGGACGTTTCGGGGAATTACTGATTCATATATTCTGAGATTTAAATTCTCGCGAACATTCTCTACAACCTGTGAGGATAGATTAGTTCTAGAATCATACATAGTAAATACCAAACCTTCTACTCTTAATTCTTTGTTTAGCTTTTGCTGAATAAGATTAATAGTATATATAAGTTGTGATAATCCGTCTAATGCAAAAAACTCACATTGAATAGGAACTAATACGGTATTTGCTGCAGTAAGAGAATTAATAGTTAATAGTCCGAGAGCTGGTGGACAATCTATAACTATATAATCAAACTTAGGTAATATCTGTCTAAGTATCTTTTTCATGATAAACTGCATATCAGGTACACCGATAAAATCTACTTCGGCACCAGCTAAATCTCTGGTAGCAGGAATAAGATTTAATCCTGGAAATACATTTATGAGCATGGCTTCACCTATATTGCAGTTATCACACATAACATCATATATAGTATATTCTAAATTGTTTTTATCAACGCCCAAACCACTGGTTAGATTTCCTTGTGGATCCATATCAACTGCTAAGACTTTATATCCCTTTTCGGCAATAGCAGCAGCGAGATTTATGGATGTGGTAGTTTTGCCAACTCCGCCTTTTTGATTAGCAACGGCAATTATTCTTCCCATATTTTTCTCCTTCATGTATGTATTGAAACAATATGTAATATTGTTATTTTGCTGTAATTAAACTAGTAGATATAATCAATCAGCAAATTTAATTATAGCACTATCACGCTATAAATTCTATAGTTTTTCACATGTTTCACGTGAAACGTTTCTTAATATTATATAAATATTATACGTAGCATAAGAATTGTTAAAACAATGTGAGATATAGTATGACCATTATTAGAATAAGCATTACAGAAAAATAGATATTTTAAAATGGAGTTAGTATATAGACGAAACTGCTGAAAACAAAATTAATGTACAATAATAGTAAAGGATA
>CAZOUU010000153.1:0-1094 GCA_964583045.1 uncultured Lachnospiraceae bacterium
TAAGCTCTGCCATAGCATTAGCTTGGTCTAACATAGAATCTGCCTTTGCTTCCATTCTGTCAAATGCACTCATACTTGATTGTGCATTACCAAAGCCTGAAGTCATCTTGTTCATCTTATCTTGAGTCTTAGCCACCTGAACCTTAGCCTTAATAGCTTCTCTTCTCTCTTGCAATGAACCTATATCGGCTACTAGCTTATCATGCATCTGTTTCATCTTAACTGCATTAGCATGTGCTGCATCATATGACTGTTGTAAGCTTGCCTGCTTTGTAGATAAGGTAGCTTTCTTCCCTAAGAATGTTCTAGCATCATTCTCATTACCTGCTGTTAATGCCTTCTCTGCATATTTTTGCATCTTATCTATCTCTGTTGTATTATCATCTAATAATCGCTTACATCTTTGCTCTTCTGCCATAACAGCAGCAGTCTCTGATTTAACCTTGCCTAAGTCACTCTCTAAATCTCTAAGGCATTCATCCACCATCTTTGCTGGATCCTCAGCTTTGTCTAATAACGCATTAATATTAGCTGACATAATGTCGCCAAATCTCTTCATTATACCCATTATATATATCCTCCTTCTTGGGTTCAACCCTAATTATGTATTTTATTATACTACAAAGAATTACTCTATTCAACAAAATTCAATGCACGTTAGTAACAAATAACATTGTGCATTTCTCACAATAGCCTTCTCTATTTGTTTTGTTCCTTTTTAGATAATACTATGTTATACTAAATGGCATGGTTCTCCCTTTGATATATTATCAAGAGCAACCAGACTAATTATTTATATGTAAGGAGTGATTGTTTTATGATTAAAGACATATTTAACTACAAGAAAACTTTATCCTTTGAAGTATTTCCACCGAAAAAGGATCAAGATATATATAACATTTATCAGACATTAGATAATCTTAAGGACTTATCCCCTGATTTTATATCCGTGACCTATGGAGCAGGCGGCAGTAATTCTAAAAAAACAGCTAAGATTGCTACCTATATTAAAAATATGTGTGATATAGAAGCTATTGCACATTTAACCGCTGTAGCTATGACCCCTGATACACTAGAGGACATCATATCTACCC
>CAZOUU010000153.1:1104-4602 GCA_964583045.1 uncultured Lachnospiraceae bacterium
CAGGTAACTAATATACTGGCTCTTAGAGGCGACAGACCTAGAGCTATGAGTGATGATGATTATATGAATAGGACTTATACTTATGCTAGCGATCTTATAGAAGCTATCAGCCCTAAGGAAGAGATTTGCATAGGTGCTGCTTGTTACCCAGAGATTCATCCTGAATCTATAGACTTAGAATCAGATTTAACAAATTTACGACACAAGGTAGATACTGGAGTTAGTTTTCTTATAACACAGCTATTCTTTGATAATGACTGCTTCTTAAGATTTTTGGATAAGGCTAGATCACACGATATAACAGTACCTATTATACCTGGTATTATGCCTATAACCACTGCTTCTCAGATAGGAACTACAGTAAAATTATCTGGTTCTTCTATTCCTTCTGAGTTAAGTAATTTATTTGCAAAATATAGCGACAGTCCAGAGGATATGAAAAAAGCTGGCATAGATTATGCCATTACTCAAATAATAGATTTAAACAAACATGATGTAGACGGTATTCATATATATACTATGAATAACGCGAATATAGCCAAGTCTATATGCGAAGGAGCAAATTTATAATATGAACAATTACAAGCTATTAATACAATACGACGGAACTAAGTACAGCGGTTGGCAAAAACAGGGTAATACCAGCAATACTATATGTGGCAAAATAGAGGAGGTATTATCTAAGCTATTCAATGAAACTATTGAATTACAGGGCTCAGGTAGAACCGATGCTGGTGTTCACGCTAAAGGACAGGTAGCTAACTTTCATTGTACCCATAATATAGCTTGTGATGCTATAGTAAAATACAGCAATCAATATCTTCCTGAGGATATTCGCATACTAGAAGCTGCTCTTACTGACTCTAGATTTCATTCTAGATTAAATGCTAGATGTAAAACCTATACATATAGAATAGATAACAGTGTTATAGAAGATGTTTTTTCCAGGAAATATGCTTATCATATAGCCATACCCCTAGATATAGCCGCTATGAAAGAAGCTGCTGCCTCACTAATAGGTACATATGATTTTGTTGGATTTTCCTCTCTAAAAAGAGTCAAAAAATCTACTGTAAGAACTATTTATTCTATAGATATCAATGTTCAACATAATATGATAGCTATAACCTATAAGGGCGATGGTTTTCTCTATAATATGGTTCGTATTCTAAGTGGTACCTTAGTAGAAGTCGGCCTAGGTCATATCTCTCCTTCTTATGTCCCTAATATAATAAAATCCTGTGATAGGCAGTTGGCTGGACCAACCTTGCCACCACAGGGCTTATATCTAATGGATGTTACCTATTAACTTCCATTTCCCAATCATTTATCAAACTCATCAACGTATCATAATCTCCTGCCTGGTTTATATCATTTCTTAATCTGGCAGAATCTGCATAGCCTGCTGTATACCAGGCTATATGCTTTCTCATTTCATGAACCGCTGTCCATTCTCCCTTGAACTCCATCATAAGTTTAGTATGACGTCTAATCATAGCTACTACTTCGTCTATATTAGGTCTATCAGGTATTATTCCTGTAGCAAGACTTTCCTTAATTTGAGAAAATATCCAAGGATTACCTTTCGCTCCCCTGCCTATCATAAATGCATCACAGTCAGTCTCTTCTTTCATTCTAAGAGCATCCTTAGCAGTTTTTATATCACCATTTCCTATAACAGGTATCTTAACCGCTTTTTTTACCTGTCTTATAACATCCCAATCCGCGCAGCCTTCATAATACTGAGTTCTAGTTCTTCCATGTATCGCTACCGCAGCGCCTCCATTAGCTTCCACCCGCTTAGCTATCTCCACCGCATTACAGTGTTCTTCATCATATCCCTTACGAAGCTTTACAGTAATAGGAAGTCTACATTTTTTAGTCATAGCTCCTACAATTCTACCTACCAATTCTGGTTTCATCATTAAAGCGGAGCCTTCTCCATTATTAGTAATCTTAGGCATAGGGCATCCCATATTTATATCTATGAAATCAAATCCATAGTCTTGAACCTTCTCAGCCATATCAGCCATAAGCTCCGGTTCAGAACCAAACAATTGCAAGCCCACTGGACTTTCTTTTATGTCTACCGTTAGCAACGGTATGGTATTTTTATTATTATAGTATATACCCTTAGCACTAACCATTTCTGTATATAATATATCACAGCCCTGCTCTTTGCATAGCAATCTAAAAGGCAGGTCGGTTACTCCTGCCATAGGTGCTAATATTAATTTGTCAGTTATATCTATATTGCCTATATGTGCCTTCATATTCACACTGCCTTTTTATTATTGTTTCTCGTATATAAGTTTTAATCCTCTTAGAGTTAAATTAGAATCATAATGTTCTATAGCATCTGTTCCCTCAGATATAAGCTTGCCAAGTCCTCCTGTAGCCACTACCTTAAGTACATCTAATTCTGTCTCTTTCTTAAACTTCTTTATAATATACTCTGTCTGTCCTATAGTTCCATATACAAGTCCTGCCTGCATACTAGTTACTGTGTTCTTTGCCATAATGCTGCCTGGCTTCTTAATCTCTATCTCTGGTAATTTAGCAGTACCATTCCATAATGCATTTGCTGCCAGTCTAATGCCCGGAGAAGTAACTCCTGCCACAAATGAACCATCTTCTAATACTAAATCATAGGTAGTAGCTGTACCAAAATCTATAACTAGTACAGGTCCCCCATATAAAGTGTATGCCGCTACTGCATCTACTATTCTATCTGCACCTATTTCTCTAGGATTCTCTGTCATTATCTTAATTCCTGTTTTTATACCAGGTCCTACTATAATAGCTTCCTTATTAAGGTATTTATATATACCATTAATTAGAGAATGCATTACATTAGGTACAACCGAAGCCAAGATAACTGCCTCTAGGGTATCCATCTTATAGCCTCTAGTTAACATAAGTTCGCTTAAAAATATACCATATTCATCAGAGGTTCTAGGTAAAGTGGTGGTCATTCTAAATGTACCTATTAAGTCATCCTTATCAAATAATCCTATAGTTATATTTGTATTTCCTACATCAATTGCAAATAACATATCTTCTCCCATCTATACTATCAATCTATAGTCTCTCCCAAAAAGAACACCTTATAATAGGTCTCTAATTGCTCTAGCAAGTCCTTTTTATCTTCTTGGTACTGTTTTATCTTCAATGCACTCCCTATCTCGTCATAGAGCAAATCGCCCTCATCTGACATGGTTATAAACATAAGATTACCTTCTGCATCATACTGCAAGGTAAGAACTCCTCCCACATCTTCCGTAAATAGTACGCACATAATATTCAATTCTTTTTTTACATCCTCTGGCAACCCATTAAAATCAGGATTCAGATAGTATTTTTGTTCATAGTAATTAGACCCACATAAGATTATATCTTCCATACTTATTCTCCTGTCTGTAAATATAGTGTTTATTTTAGACTATTACTGATAGTTTTGCAAGAATGTAATAACTAATCTAGTAGCTTTCCTCATAA
>CAZOUU010000154.1:0-4536 GCA_964583045.1 uncultured Lachnospiraceae bacterium
GGACGTTTAGCTGATATTGCTCCTACTTTATTAGATATTTTAGGATTAGATCAACCAACCGAGATGACAGGCCAATCATTAATTATAAGATAGTTAAATATAGGAGAAAATATATGAAAAAAAATATATTATTAGCAGTGCCTATAATGGCATTAGCTATAAGCCTTTGTGGTTGTGGAAGCATTAAGACTAAGACAAATACTACTAAGAAAGAAGTTACTGCAATAGGAGAAACCACAGAAACTGCTACAGAGGCGACTGCTACAGAGGCCACAGAAACAGTAGATTTAACCGGATATGATACATTTAATAATGTACACTATAAATTAGGTGATGTATGGAAATTAAATAATGACAATAGTGGTACTAGAGTCTATGCTACAGAAGATACAACTGAGACCGTTGCCATATATGTACAGAATGAGACTTCATATAGTGCTGATCAAATGCAGGATGTATATAAGAAAAGTATAGAATCTGTATATGGTACAAAATATACTAACTCTACTGAGACTATAGGTAATTTTGAATGGAATGTATACAAATTCACTACAGATAATACATTAAGAGATGATATTGGTGCTAATATATATGTATATTCAGATGGTAAGACCACCATATATGTAGAGTATGGATATCTTGCAGCTAATGGTGCAACAGATAAAGATATTACTTTGTTAGAGAATGTGATAATTGATTAATATAATACTTATATAAAAAGATAAAGCGTAGGAGCCAAATTTTTATAGTTAGATATGTAGTCTGATTATATAAGGTTTGGCTCTTATTTTCTGTGGATGTACACTTATGAAAGGAATAGATTTACAATACCTTGGTTATAATATGATAAAAATCAGTATTAAATTGGAGGTATAGTAATGTTAGATTGCGAAATTACAGATGTTAAAGCCCGAGAGATTATAGATTCCAGAGGAAATCCTACGGTAGAAGTAGAGGTGATATTAAGAGATGGGTCTATAGGGCGAGCCAGTGTACCATCAGGAGCATCAACTGGTCAATATGAGGCAGATGAATTAAGAGATGGTGATGACAGACATCTAGGCAAAGGTGTACTTATAGCTGTTAATAATGTAAATACCAGAATAGCGGATAGAATTATAGGGAAATGTGCTACTAATCAAGTGGATATAGATGGTATATTAATAGAGGCAGATGGCACTCCTAATAAATCCAAATATGGAGCCAATGCTATACTAGGTGTATCTTTAGCTGTGGCTAAGGCGGCCGCAAATTCCTTGGGCATACCTCTTTATAGATATATAGGTGGTGTTAATGCTAAAAAGCTTCCTATTCCGATGATGAATATACTAAACGGAGGCGCTCATGCGGATAATACAGTTGATTTGCAGGAATTTATGATAGCACCTGTAGGAGCAGTAAGCATTAAAAATGCTATGGAAATAGCCTGCAAGATATATTATTTACTAAAGGATATATTAAAAGAAAAGGGATTATCAACAGGTGTTGGAGATGAAGGTGGATTTGTTCCTAATCTAGAAGATTCTAGAAGGGTTCTCGACATTATGGTTGAGGCTATAAGAAAAGCTGGTTATACGCCGGGAGTAGATGTAAAAATTGCTATTGATGCAGCAGCTTCAGAATTATATGATGAGGTAACGGATAGATACTATTTTCCAGGAGAAAGTTCTATGACAGGAAAGGATATATATAGAAATGCGGAGGAAATGGTCCAATACTATGAGGATTTAGTGGATAGATATCCTATATATTCGATACTTATAAAATTCAATCAAATAGGTACATTAACTGAAACTCTTGATGCTATAGAGCTTGCTAAAATCGCAGGCTATACAGTGGTTATATCACATAGGTCAGGTGAAACAGAGGATTCAACTATAGCAGATATAGCAGTTGCGGTAAATGCTGGACAGATAAAGACAGGAGCCCCATGTCGTTCTGATCGAACTGCTAAATACAATCAGTTAATAAGAATAGAAGAAGATTTAGATAAAAGAAGAATGTATGGATTATTTTCCCAATAAATAAAAAAGCACTTGTTTTTGCAAGGCTTATATGCTACAATAATTTTCAGTGAGTTTTTACGTAGGAGGTGTAATCATGAAATTAGCACTAACAATAATATTTTTAGTAGTATCAGTGGTATTATCGGTAATTGTATTAATGCAAGAAGGTAAACAATCTGGATTGTCTGCAGCTATAGGTGGTGGTGAGACATACTGGAGTAAAAATAAAGGTCGTTCTAAAGAGGGTATGTTGGTTAAAGTAACAACTGTTTTGGCCATTTTATTCTTAGTATTAGCAGCACTTATTTCTTCAAAATTATTTAGCTGATTTGAAGATGTTATTAGGCTAAGACATTATATGATCCTTCAATAATACAGTGATGGATTATATAATGTCTTAGCCTTTTTTTGACAAGGAGAAAATATGGACGAATTATATGATGATAGAAAAAAGAGGGTTTTAGAGGTTATTAATGATGATAGATATAAACCTTTAAAAATAAAAGAATTATGCTATTTACTTGGAGTAGCACCAGAAGATAGAGGTGTTCTAGTAGATATACTGAATGAGCTTATAGCTAAGGGTAAGGTAATTGTTACTGAAAAAGGTAAATATATGCCATTAGGTAATGATTTGAAATCCGGAGTTTATGAAGGAAATGCTAAAGGCTTTGGATTTATAGTGGTAGAAGATGACGAGGACGACTATTTTGTACCAGAGAATGCTAGTAATGGAGCATTACATAAGGATACAGTATTATTTAAGGTAGTTGAAGCAGCTAGTGGAAAGAGAAAAGAAGCCCATGTAGTTAGAGTTATAGATAGAGGCTATACAACTGTGGTAGGTACCTATGAAAAGAGTAAAGCCTTTGGATTTGTAGTGCCAGATAGCCAGAAATACAGCAAGGATATATTTATAGCTAAAAAAGATAGTATGGGAGCCGTAACTGGACATAAGGTAGTGGTTAAATTAACAAATTTTGGTGGACCTGATAAGAAGCCAGAAGGTAGAGTTATAGAGATAATAGGTCATATTAATGATCCAGGTACAGATATTTTATCTGTAGCAAAGGCATATGGCTTAGATATAGAATTTAATGATGAGGTTATGGCACAGATAGAAAGCATACCAGATGATATAGATGGTGAAGATATATCTCATAGAGTAGACTTTAGAAATAAGCAGACTGTAACTATAGATGGTGAAGATGCCAAAGACTTAGATGATGCTATAACCATAGAAAGAGATGGAGAGGGTTATATATTAGGTATTCACATAGCAGATGTATCTAATTATGTAAGAGAAGGTTCTGCTCTTGACAAAGAAGCCCTAAAGAGAGGTACTAGTACTTATCTAGTAGATAGGGTTATACCTATGTTACCTCATAAATTATCTAATGGTATATGTTCTCTAAATCAAGGGGTTGATAGACTAGCACTTAGCTGTATTATGGAGATAGACAAGCAGGGCAAGGTGATAGATCATACTATAGCGGAAACTGTAATAAATGTAGATAGAAGAATGACTTATACAGCAGTGCAAGCTGTTATAGATGGTGATGAAGAGGCAACAGTTACCTATTCGGATTTTAAAGATATGTTTATGCTAATGGAGGAATTGGCAAATATATTAAGAAAGAAACGTCATCAACGTGGTTCTATAGATTTTGATTTCCCAGAAGCTAAGATTATCTTAGATGAAGAGGGCAAACCTATAGATATACATGAATATGATAGAAATAGTGCTACAAAGATAATAGAAGATTTTATGCTTATAGCTAATGAAACAGTGGCAGAAGACTATTATTGGCAGGAAATACCATTTGAGTACAGAAATCATGAAGCACCAGATCCTGAAAAGGTGGAGAAGCTAAGTGTATTTATAAATAATTTTGGCTTGTATTTTAAAGCCTCAGCAGATGGCATACACCCAAAAGAATTTCAGAAATTATTAGAGAAGATAGAAGGTACTCCTAATGAGCCACTTATTAGTAGACTTACATTGCGTTCTATGAAACAAGCTAAATATACTACGGTTTGTTCGGGACATTTTGGACTATCTACCAAATACTATTGCCATTTTACTTCTCCTATTAGAAGATATCCAGATTTACAGATTCATAGAATAATTAAGGAAAATCTACAAGGAAAATTATCGGTTAAGAGAATAGAGCATTATACTAATATATTACCTAAGGTAGCAGATGCTAATTCAAAGTGCGAACGTACTGCGGAAGAAGCAGAAAGAGAAGTAATAAAGCTTAAAAAAGTTCAATATATGGCAGATAAAATAGGGGAAAGCTATGAAGGAGTTATATCTGGCATAAGCAACTGGGGTATGTTTGTAGAGCTTCCAAATACAGTAGAGGGTCTTATACATGTAACTTCTATGATAGGAGATTATTATTACTATGATGAAGAAAATTATGCTATGGTAGGTAGAGATTCGGGAAAGAGATATGTTCTTGGACAAAAGCTTAGAGTAATAGTCAATTCAGTAGATAGAGTAAGTAAAACCATAGATTTTGGT
>CAZOUU010000155.1:0-4475 GCA_964583045.1 uncultured Lachnospiraceae bacterium
TCCGTGAATAATTCAGGTTTATCATAGTTATCCTCCTCTAATATATTTATTTGCTGGTACTGAGCATATTCACTATAATCAAATGTATGCTTATCATATATATCTCCATTAACTAGTGTAAATATTCCATTATATAGTTGCACCTGTTCTCCCTCTTGTAGTTCATAAATACCCACCTTATAGGTGTCACTATAATACACAGCATCTGTTATATCCGCGTTATATACCAGCAGCTTATTATCTATTTCCACTATATCCATCATGCAACCCCTGTAGGTATAGGGACTGCTATCACTAAATTGATATATATATCCTTAAATCCATCCTGTATCTTAGTACATACCATATAACTATTATTTTTATCAAATATACAAACTCTAACTAACCCATTTATTATATTCGTGCAGCTAACCGTTTCTTTAAAATCTAGCTTATCTGTATCTTTAATAGTCAGGTTATCTATTTCCTTTCCTTTACTATCTAATAGTTTTGCTACTAGCTTGCCTCCTAGGCAGACAAAGCCTATAGCATAAATTACATTTATTCCGTCTTTTAACATAATCACATCATAGCTTATGTTATTATTCATTACCAATCCAATACTAAAAGCTATTGTTTCTACAAATATCATAATTCCCATTAATATTATGACAGGAATTATGATTCTATTAAATCTATGTTTTCCTATATTAAATATATCTGCCATCTACTTCACCTCATTCCAGTATTTTTCTACTAAATCGCAAGTCTCCTCTAAAGATAAATGTGTACCCTTCATAATTTCCACAAAGTTACCTATTAGCTCATCCTTAAGCTCTTGATCAAGGGCCTTCTCCACCTTCTTTGACACTACTAATCTACTCGCCGCATTAGGCGGTGTAGTTATTAACCCTTCTGTCTCCATAAGCTTATAGGCTTTTTGTACAGTATTAGGGTTTACCTTTAATATAATTCCCATTTCTCTTCTAGATGGTAGTGCTTCACCATCTACAGCATTACCAGCTAATATGGCCTGCTTTACATACTCACTATCTGTACATATACTGGCTCTCTATTATGGAACTTTATACTGTGAAAGTCCATCCAATCCCTCCTTGCATCATCTCATGTGTATTATGTGCATAATACAGTTTATAAGTGTATTATAGTATTAATACACTTTTGTATCAACATTTTTTATTTTTTCATTGCACAGATTTAGGTGTAGTGGTACTATCTATCTATATTGCTACAAAATAATACTTTTTCGGAGGATAAATATATGTCTGAACGTAATCTTACACTTCTTACTGATTTGTATGAGCTTACAATGATGCAAGGCTATTTCAAGCAGCAAATCAACGACATAGTCGTATTTGATGCATTTTACAGAAAGAATCCATCCGGTAGTGGTTATGCTATAACTGCTGGTTTGGAACAGGTTATCGATTATATTAAGAATCTATCTTTTTCTTATGATGATATAGACTATCTAAGAGGACTTGGCATATTTGATGCAGATTTCTTAGAGTACTTAGCTGGATTTCATTTCACTGGCGATGTATATGCTATACCAGAAGGAACGGTAGTGTTTCCTAGAGAACCGCTTGTTAAGATAGTTGCTCCTATTATGGAGGCTCAGCTAGTTGAAACAGCTATTCTCAATATAATAAATCACCAAAGTCTAATTGCTACCAAAGCTTCTAGAGTATGCTTCGCTGCAAAGGGTGACGGAATAATGGAATTCGGTTTAAGACGTGCACAGGGTCCAGATGCTGGTACTCTTGGTGCAAGAGCTGCTATGATAGGTGGTTGCGTAGGCACTTCAAATGTACTATGTGGACAACTATTTAACGTTCCCGTTAGTGGAACTCATGCTCACAGCTGGATTATGAGTTTTACAGATGAATATACTGCATTTAAGACATATGCTGATATGTATCCAGATGCATGTATTCTATTAGTAGATACTTATGATACATTAAAATCCGGTGTTCCTAATGCCATTAGGGTCTTTGATGAGATGAAGGCAAAGGGAGTTAAATCTAAGCTTTTAGGTATTAGATTAGATAGTGGAGATTTAGCTTATCTATCTAAGAAGGCACGTAAGATGTTAGATGCCGCTGGTCACACTGATGTCATTATATCGGCTTCATCAGATTTAGATGAATACCTAATAGACAGTTTGAAAACACAGGGAGCTGCTATTAATTCCTGGGGTGTAGGTACTAACCTAATTACTTCTGCAGATTGTCCTGCATTTGGTGGTGTATATAAATTAGCCGCTGTTAAGAAGCCTGATGATGATACATTTACAGCTAAGATTAAGATATCTGAGAACCCTGTTAAGATTACTAATCCTGGCAATAAGACTGTATATCGTATATACGATAAGGAAACGGAGAAATTAAAGGCCGACCTAATTGCTCTTGTTCAGGAAGAATATAATGAGAATGATGACTTAGAGATATTTGACCCAGTAGATACTTGGAAACGTTCTACTCTAAAGGCTGGTACCTATACAATTCGAGAGATTTTAGTACCTGTCTTTATACATGGTCAATGTATCTATGACTCTCCAAAAACTATGGACATTAGAGAGTATTGTAAGAAGGAATTAAATACTCTATGGGACGAGACTAGACGTCTAGTTAATCCTCAAGAGGTATATGTAGATTTATCTAAACCTTTATACGACTTAAAGCTATCATTACTTAACAAGAAGAATGACCTCTATAAATAGCACGTGTTTATGTAATAGAAGAAGCTTAATAACGAGGCTGCATACTAGATATGCCGCCTCGTTTTATTATATTCATATATTACAATTTTTCTATAACAAACCGATCCTCTAGCAGTAACCAATTTGCTCTAAACAGCCTCATAATCTGCCAATAGCCTAATCCTCTTAGAGCGTATTCCTCCATAAGATTAGACTTTGCATTCATGCTTCGTACATCTTCAAACCATACCTCATGTAATATCCCATTGTCAATGTAATTAAAATATGGACTCTGTGCCACCTCATCAAAATATATATTAGAACCATATTGTACTGCTATATTAACGGCTTCTACATTTCCTATTGTTCTGGCTCTGCTCTGTCCCTTTACATAGGGCAGTGCCCAGTCATAGCCATAATTAGGTATTCCCATATCTATCTTTGCCCTAGGTATCTCTGTAATGGCATAATCCAATACCTCCCTTACCTTATCTATAGGCGCCACCGCTCTAGGCTCGCTGAAGGTATATCCCCACTCGTAAGTCATGAGTAACACGCTATTTGCCGCTGCTCCTAATCCTCCATAATCCTTCCCACCATATAGCAAGCCCTGTTGGTCAGGCGAAGTCTTAGGTGCTAAGGCTACAGATACTGAAAATCCTCTTTCATTCATATATCTTGTAGTATTAGCTACAAAGGTTGTAAAATTATCTCTATCTTCTGCTAAAATATACTCAAAATCTATATCCACCCCCCTATAACCTAGTCTCTCCATAGTTGTATATAGCTCATTTATTAATCTTACCTGCACTTCCATATCATTCACTATAGAACTAATTAACAGGTTGTTAAATTGTCCATCCTCGCCAAAAGGGGTAAGAGTTAGAATAGGTCTTACCCCTTTATTAATAGCAGCAGTTATTAGGGGTTCATCTGGTAATAGTGGCGGGACTAGATATCCCTCTCTTGTAAATCCATAAGAAAATATAGATAAATCTGTTAGATAATTTAGTGTCTCTTCCAATACCCCCTCATTAATAAATGGATATGCATAACCATTTATATTAACCCTTCTCCTATCTTCATCTACCCCTTCTCTTATGTATAACGCCTGCCCTATAGCCAGCGAATATGGATATAGCAGTTGATTGCTGTATATAATCTCCTCTATGGTTATTCCATATTCATTTGCTATTAGCAACACCGTATCATCTGGTTGCACTACATATATGGCCATTATATAAAACCCTTTTTAATAGCATATGCCCTATAACACAAAAAGAGCACTACTATAAAAGCAACGCTCTTCTTATCTAGTCTTAGATAATTATCTATGGCTAATTATGTACTTGATTAGATCTCATCCTTGTAAAGAATCTTGATTCCACCAAGAATTGGAACTGGTTTCTCTTCGCCGTTAATGGCACCGATAAATCCTATAAACCAGCAAATCAATACAAATATTCCACATATCCATCCTATGCATGGTATAGGTGTTAATAAAGCAAATAGGAATAATACTAATGCTTGATTAAGATGAAACTTAGCTGTGTGATCTTCCTTATCACCTGCACACATAGCTATAATCCAACCTACCCACGAAAGATATGCTACTATACCTGTTGTTTTTGCGTCCATAATTTAGTCCTCCATTTTTATTATATTGTAATACATACTATATAACTATACTATTCACTGTAGTTTTTGTCAATTAGTATCAACTTGAGTTTCCGCAGTTTTATCCACATAGACCTGAATTAAACTATGTCTTTAT
>CAZOUU010000156.1:0-4465 GCA_964583045.1 uncultured Lachnospiraceae bacterium
GTATAATGGGCTGTCTTATAGGTATACTACTTTCTTGGATAATCATAGGAATAATAAATCATGTAGGAAATGTAAACTATGGTCTATCTACCACTGTAGTATGGATAGCTATGGCATTTTCTACTGGCATAGGACTTATCTTTGGACTATATCCAGCTCATAAAGCCGCCAGTAAAAAACCTATATATGCATTAAGATTTATATAACACCTCTAATTGCTACAGCAGTCCCTGCTCTACAAGCTGACACAATACAACCATATGGCTTATGCATCAGACTATAACCAGCTGATGCATATAGCCTATCTCTAAATATCTCTTCTTTACAACTACAATACTACTCCTTTATATCCAATCCCTCTTACTGTTACTATGCTAAATCTGCCATTATCTTTAAATCTCTCTCTTAACCTGCTTATATGAACTTCTAAGGTATGATCATCAATCTCGGTATCAACGCCCCATATATCCTCCATAATCTGCCTTCTGGTAAATACTCTCCCCGGAGAAGATAGTAATTTGTACAATAAATAGAATTCCTTTTTAGGCAATATATTATCTTCACCTTTCATCTTAACTAAACATCCATTATAGTAAAAGGATATATCTCCTATAGTTAAATCTCTTACATAGGTAATTCTATGTCTTCTAAGCATTGCTCCTATACGCCATATTAGTTCATCTTCATCCACTGGCTTTATCATATAGTCATCCGCCCCTAGTTTAAAGCCCTCTTCCATATAATTTTTCTCTTTCTTAGCTGTGACTACAATTACTGGTGTATCGTAATGAGATTCCCTAAGAAATTCAATTAGTTTAAATCCATCTACCTTAGGCATAGATATATCTGTTATTATAATGTCTATATATGTATCCTCTATAATGGATAAAGCTATCTCTCCATCTGCTGCTGTAACCACCTTATAGCCATACTTTTTTATAAGCTCTGTATATTTAGTTCTTATGGATTTATTATCATCTACCACTAATACATTAAGCATACAATACCCTTCTAGCCTTACGCGTGTTTTATCCTTATTTACATTTTACTGTTATCTTATTAAATTTTACCTTATTTATCAGATAATTTCAATAAATGCATTTCTTACAAATTAAGAGTTTTACACTAGGAAAAACTGTGCTATAATAAATTATCAATTAAGAATACAATGTACATACACTATATAATTACAAGAAAGGTTAGGATAATACATTGAATAAAGTTATATTAACAGGTGACAGACCTACAGGAAAACTACATCTAGGACATTATGTTGGTTCATTAAAACGTAGAGTTGAGCTACAAAATTCAGGGGAATATGATGACATATTTATTATGATTGCAGACGCACAGGCATTGACTGATAATGCAGATAATCCCGAAAAAATCAGACAAAACATTATAGAGGTTGCCCTTGATTATCTATCATGTGGTATAGACCCCGCCAAATCTCATATATTTATACAATCACAGATTCAAGAATTATGTGAATTAAGCTTCTACTATATGAATCTTGTAACCGTATCTAGATTACAGAGAAACCCTACTGTTAAATCGGAGATTAAAGTGAGGGATTTTCAGACTAGTATACCCGTTGGATTTTTTACATATCCTATTAGTCAGGCAGCAGATATTACATTATTCAAAGCCACTACTGTTCCTGTAGGCGAAGATCAGCTTCCTATGATTGAACAGGCTAGAGAAATTGTTAGAAGCTTTGATAATATCTACGGCGAAGATATACTTATAGAACCAAAGGAGCTATTACCTGAGAACAAGATATGCTCTAGGCTTCCTGGCACCGACGGTAAAGCTAAGATGAGCAAATCCCTAGGTAACTGTATATATTTATCAGATTCTGCCAAGGATGTAAAGACAAAGGTTATGAGTATGTATACTGATCCAGACCACATTAAGATAGAAGATCCTGGTAAGGTAGAAGGAAACTGCGTATTTACATACTTAGATGCATTTTCTACTGATGAACATTTTAAGAAATTCTGGCCTGAATACAATAATCTTCAAGAGGTTAAAGACCACTATACTCGTGGTGGTTTAGGAGATGTTAAGATTAAGAAATTCCTTATCAAAGTACTAGAAGATACTTTAGAGCCTATAAGAACTAGAAGAAAAGAATTAGAGCAGGATATTCCTGGGGTATATAAGATATTAAAAGAAGGTACTGATGCTGCTAGAGCTGTAGGTATGCAGACCTTATCAGAAGTAAAAGCGGCTATGCAGATTAACTACTTTGACGATGAACAGCTTATAGCTACACAATCTGAAAAGTATAAAAGCGCAGAATAACATCTGATGATTTAAGCTTAATTTATTTATATAAAATACGAAGAGACAGCCCTTGGCAGATGCCAAAGGCTGTCTCTTTATGTTTTACATACAAAGGTCAATACTTATATCTCTCTGTCCTCTAATATCTCATTCATTAACTCCATCTCTGCTTCTGCCTGATATATCAATCGACTACACTGTAGTAATCTGTCAGAGAAATCTACCCTGGCTTGTTTATTAATGGACTTATACATAATATCATGCTCTAAACTAGCCCATAAATCCATAGCCAAAGTCCTTATCTGTATCTCCACTGGAATAAGCTGTTTCTTATTCATAAAATACACTGGCACTCTAATAACTATATGTAAGCTACGATATCCATTAGCCTTAGGATGTTTTATATAATCCTTTATGTCTAATACGGTAATATCATCCTGTGCCATAATTCTATCCTTTATTAGATATACATCCTTTATATAAGGACATACTACTCTAACTCCAGCTATATCATATATATTATTACAGGCTTCTGCTAATGATAGGTGCAGCTGTTTATTTTCTAACTTGCCTAATATACTGTTAGCCGATTTAAGTCTGGTATCTATATGATGAATGGGGTTTCTAACTTTACGGAACTTGAACTCATCCTCTATAACATCTAATCTGGCTGTTGTTGCGTTCATAGCTGCATTATATATTCTAAGAATAGGATCTATCGTCTGTGAAAACTCATCTATCATATCAGCTATCTTCTTCATATCATCATTAACTTGATAACCTATGGGAATAAGCTCATTCATAACTATGACTTCTTCCTTTTCTATCATAACGCTTTGCTCTTCAATACTAATTACTTCACTTTTTTTCTTTTTCTTCATACCCACACATCCTTAATAATAAATACTACATATCTATTATATCAGATTCTGACTTAAATCTCTTATTTTCTTTTAGAATACAATACTTATTGTTCAAAACACTCTGCAACTATCTTTAAATCCTCTATGATAGGTAAATGTTGTGGACACACTGCTTCGCATTGTCCGCATGCTACACAAGCACTAGCCTTGCCAAATTTCTTAGTAAGATTATCGTAGTATTCATTCTGTGGCGTCCAACCCTTTGATTCTATCTCCTGTTTTTCTGCATTGTATAATGAGAAATATTTAGGAATAGCTATCTTCATAGGACATCCATCGGTACAATATGAGCATCCGGTACATGGTATAGATATATTAGAATTAATCATATCTACTGCCTGTTTAACTATCTTATCCTCTTCTTCATCAAGAGGTCTAAAGTCCATCATATAATCTGTATTATCTAGTAACTGCTCCATATTACTCATACCACTAAGAACCATCATTACATTATCAAGGCTTGCCGCAAAACGTATAGCCCACGATGGTATAGACATATCCTTATTATAAGACTTAAATATATCTGCTACTGCTGTCGGCACATCTGCAAGAGTTCCACCCTTTACAGGCTCCATAACTATAACCGGAACTCCGTGTTTTACTGCTACTTCATAGCATTTTCTAGATTGCACTCCTTCGCTATCCCAATCTAAATAATTAATCTGAAGCTGTACAAACTCCATCTCTGGATGCTCTGTTAATACTTGATCCAATAACTCTGCGTTATCGTGATAGGAAAACCCTATATGCTTTACAATTCCTTGTTTTTTCTTATCTATTAACCAGTTAAAGCAATCCAGTTTATTATATACTTCATAATGATGAGCTCCAATATCATGAAGTAAGTAATAATCAAAATATGTTACACCAGTCTTTTCTAATTGCTTATTAAATATCTCGTCTCGATCTTCCTTAGTCTTTAAGAAACCTGCATGTAATTTAGTAGCTAAAGTATAGCTATCAACTAATGCTTCTTTAGCAGCATTCTCACTATTAAAACCACAATACATCCAAGCTGTATCAAAATAGGTAAAGCCTCTCTCTATAAATGTATCTACCATTTTTTTAGTTTGTTCTATATCAATATCTCCATCATTAGTAGAATCATTCAGCGGTAATCTCATTAATCCAAATCCTAATTTTTTTGCACTCATTACTGTTCCTCCTTAAATACATCTTTATTTATATATTACTTTATTCATAATAACACTTAGACCCAGCTCCAAGGCAAGTTATTTTAAAATTTCTTGAAA
>CAZOUU010000157.1:0-4228 GCA_964583045.1 uncultured Lachnospiraceae bacterium
TATACTAACTACAAAGGCTTCTATAAGAAATTGTAGCATTATAGTGCCACGACTTGCACCTATTGCTTTTCTTATGCCTATTTCACTAGTTCTTTCTGTAACAGATACTAATATTATATTCATAATTCCTATCCCACCAACTAATAGAGAGATACCGGCTATACCGCCTAGAAGTAATGCTAGTACATTTGTAACGCTGGATAAGGTTTCCATTATGTCAGATTGATTGATTATGGTGAAGGCTTCATCATCTTCATTAAAGCGCTCTAACAGTATGTTGTTTAGGTGATTTTCGGCATCATCCATACTAGTGGTATTAGTTGCAGATATACAAAAGCTAGTTATATTAGTAGACGCACTATCGGATAATCTAATAAGTGATGTATATGGTATGTATGCAGAATAATCACTAGCCTTAGATGAGGAGTTTGACATGAAGTTATTTGATTCATCTTTGTCGTCAGTTGCCAATACACCTATAATTAGACATTTGCTTCCGTTTAGTTTTATAGTTTCACCTACTACATTCTGACGTCCTACCACATCTATTGCTAAATCAGAACTAATTACTGCTACATTAGAGTGATTTTCTATATCGGTATTCATTATAAATCGGCCATTACTTAACTCCAGACCTTGTATATTACTATAGGCACCAGTAGTTCCATATGCAGTGGTGGTTTCTTCGAAATAGGTACTAGAAGCAGTAACACTACTTTCAGCAATTGGTGATATTTCATCTATTTCTTCGTCGTCAGTAAAGGTAGATAAATCTGATAATTTAATAGGTACACCTATAATTATTCCTAACATAGTTAAGAAGGAACGCATTTTATTAGAGGCTATAGCCTTCCAAGCCATTTTAAATGATTGTAGTATCATGATGTACCTCCTCCACTCGTCCGTCATATATTCTAATACTTCTTTTTGCTTGCTTTGCTACTGATTCATCATGGGTTATAAGAACTATAGTATTTTCCTGTTCATAGAGACTATGAAATATATTCATAATTTCCGTACCTGTTTTAGAGTCTAGATTGCCAGTAGGTTCATCAGCTAAAAATAGAGAAGGCCTAGAAGCTATTGCTCTGGCTATAGCAACTCTTTGCTGTTGTCCGCCAGATAGCTCGTTGGGTTTATGGTGACGTCTATCATATAGCTGAACCTTTTCTAAAGCCTCCTTTATTAATATTTTCCGTTCTTGCAGAGGAAGCTTTTGGTATATAAGAGGAAGCTCTATATTTTCTTCAGCAGTCATATTTCCTATAAGGTTAAAGCTTTGAAATATAAAACCTATCTTCTTATTTCTTATACTAGCTAACTCTTTTTCACTATAGTCCTTGATGGATTGACCATCTAAGTAATAGTTACCGCTATCAGCCATATCAAGACAACCAATTATGTTCATCATAGTGGACTTACCACTACCAGAAGGACCAATTATACTGACAAATTCACCTTCATATATATGCGTACTCGCATGGTCTAGGGCTTTTACTTCGGAATCTCCTATGTTATATATTTTAGATACCTCTTTAAATATAATCATATATTCACACTCCTTCTAGTTGCTAGGCATACTAGGACGTTCGCCAGATATGCCATTATTACCTGAATTATTAGGCATATCTCCACTAGGCATATCACCAGGCATATAATTGTTATCCATATTTCCAAAAGGCATAGCAGAATCTTCGTTATCAGAAGTGGTTTTTAGATAGTATACAGCATCACCATTACTTAAACCGCTAGTTATCTCTACTTGACTGCCATTTGATAAACCAGTTTCTACCTCTACTTCGCCAGATAGATTACCTTCAGAGTCTTTTTCGGTATATACAAAGGTTTTATCTCCTGATTCCTGTAATGCGTTAATGGGTATTAAAACTGCGTTTTCTGCTTCGGATATATTGATAACTGCAGATGCACTCATACCTATAAGCATATTGTCTTCTTTAGGTATCGTGATTTCTACTGTGTATTTTGAACTGCCATTACTAGAGGAAACATTGCTAGATAAAGTATCACTATTGCTAGTAGCTGAGCTTACGTCAGTGTTAGTATTGGTGCTGCTGTCAGATGGTGCATTGTTTTTATCATCGCTATTTGCTGAAGAAACAGTAGCTTCAAATGTAGCTTCAATACGAAGCTTGTTACCTTCAGCACCTTCATTTATTATGCGGCAATCATAAGTTGAACCTGCTATTACAGGAAGATTATTAGAATCAAATGTATATCCGGTACCATCTGTAGTTTCAGAACTCTTCTTTGCAGTAAGCACTATGGTAGCAGTATATTCTGTTCCAGCTTGAAATGTTTTTCCGGAACAGTTCCAAGTAATTGTACCAGTATAATAGTCAGCTTCAGTAATGGCTTGTTGTGGTTCCATACCACTAGTAGGTGTAGCAATTGCTAAAGTTTTATAGTCAGTGATAGGAGTTAGATTGCTAGAGGTAGTAGCTAAGCTATCAGAAGCTGTAAGTAAAGTCATACTATTGGTGGACATGGTTACAAACCCACTGTCACCTGAGATAGAGGTACTACTTACTTCAGTAGGAGAAGAAGTAGAGGTGTTATCTGAACTACCTGAAGATAGGTTTAGGCTAGATATTGTGCCGTCTACAGTAGAAGTAAGAGTAAGGGTGTTATACATAGTAGTAAGAGTATCTAATACAGCAGCTGCTTCCTTACGTTTGGCAGTAAGCATTTCTTCCTCTAAGTCAGATAGGCTGCTACTATCTAAATCATCATCTATATTGTCTAGTGCATCTTCTACATCTAACATTGCACTGATTACAGAAGTTTTATCTACCGTGGCTATAGCTTGACCCTTTGTAACGAGATCGCCACTAGATACTAGAATTTCATCTATGGTAACGCCAGAAGGAATCATAATATTTGCAGTCTCAGCACTAGATAGACTACCAGTTCCTTCGACGGTTGAGCTTATACTTCCAGTCTCGGCGGTAGTAGTCTGAACTGTAGTAGCAACTGTAAATGCCTTTTTACCTTTGTTTATTTGTATAACGGTGATAATGATGCTGGTTACTAAGAATAGTAGGGCTGCAATGAATATAATTCTAAATGATTTCTTCTTAGTTAACTTTTTAAATCTTTTTCTTAATGGTTCTTTATGTTTCTCGCTATTTTGCATAATGACCTCCTAAGTAGTGTTTGGTTGTAATTTGTAATATGCCTGCAACAGGAGATGCATGGCTATAACATAGTACAAAAGGTAAAGGCTATGACAGAAGGAGAGGTGATTATAGGTGCTGGAACCATGTATAGTACCGCAAATTATTATGAATATACATACTATAAGCTTAGATAACAGGCAGAGAATATTTGCACAGTGCTTTGTGGTATTATTTTACTAAAAATTTGATTATCCCATTGCAAAAATCTCTAAAGAGTAGTAATATGGATATTGCACAAGATATTGTGTTAGGGAAACAATGAGATACCATATGTGGAATAGAGATAAGGGGATATGTATGATGGATAATCCAATAGGAACGCGAATTATCAAGAGAAATGGAAAAGAGGTTGCATTTGACTTAAGTAAGATAGTAGATGCAGTAAGGAAAGCTAATAATGAAGTAGATGAGGTACATCAGTTAAGTGAGTCGCAGATTAATGCAGTAGCTGATATAGTAAAACAGGAGATAGTATCTGCTATACATGCAGTAAATGTAGAGGATATACAAGAACTTGTAGAACAGGGTATTATGGAGATGCGTGGGTATGAGGTAGCACAAAAGTATGTACGTTATCGTTATAAACGTGAGTTGGCTCGTAAGGTTAATACTACTGATGAAGAGATACTTACTCTATTAGATCGTATAAATGAAGAGGTTAAACAGGAGAATTCTAACAAGAATCCTATTATTAACTCCACTCAGCGTGATTATATGGCGGGTGAGGTTAGTAAGGATCTTACTACGAGAATATTACTTCCTGAGGATATAGTTAAGGCACATAAAGAAGGCGTTATACATTTTCATGATTCAGATTATTTTGCGCAGAAGGAACATAACTGTGATTTGATTAATCTTGAAGATATGTTACAAAATGGAACTGTTATAAGTGAAACTCTTATAGAAAAACCACATAGCTTTTATACAGCCTGTAATGTTACTACTCAGATAGTAGCACAAGTAGCTAGTAATCAATATGGTGGTCAATCATTTTCACTAGCACATTTGGCACCATTTGTAGATATAAGCCG
>CAZOUU010000157.1:4238-4464 GCA_964583045.1 uncultured Lachnospiraceae bacterium
AGAGATAGGTCAGAAATTAAGTGATGAGCAGATGGCTGCTATTACCGAGAAGAGATTATATGATGAGATAGAAAGAGGTATTCAGACTATCCAGTATCAGCTTATTACACTTATGACTTGTAATGGACAATCCCCTTTTGTAACTATATTTATGTATTTGGATGAGGCAAAAGAGGGTAGGGAGAGAGAGGATCTTGCTCTTATTATAAGAGAAGTATTAAAACAG
>CAZOUU010000158.1:0-4460 GCA_964583045.1 uncultured Lachnospiraceae bacterium
TCCGGAGAATAGCTATGCATTCTTGTTAGACAGTAATAATGGTTTGGTAGTTCATCCCAATGAAGAATATGGTTATGTAGATGATGAACCTATAGCTTTATCGGATATACCAGATACACCCTACAAAGAATTACAAGCAGCTATAGAGAATAAGAAGTTTGACGAGGTTATCACGTTATCAGATTATGATAAGACTACTAGATATATTACATTAACACAGATAGATAGTAACGGGTGGTATGTAGGAGTGGCTACTAGTAAGGCAGTTGCTAACAAATCTATGTCTAAGATGATCATAGGGTTTGTAATTGCAGTTATTATATCCTTAGGCATCGGTATTAGCATTATTACTATATTGATTAATAAACTATTAAGACCACTTAAGGAATTATGAGATGTAGTTGCTAGAGGAGACATATCTAATGATATTATAGTTCGTAGTACAGATGAGCTTGGCACATTATCTTCAGATTTTAATGGTATGCTAGGTAAGCTTCGTTCTATGATTACAGATATAACAGATATTATAGCAAAGATTAATAATGAATCTAATCAGGTTGATTTATTATCTTCCTCCTTGTATGACAACATAGATACTACAGCTAACAATATAGACGAGATGGCCGAGGCTATGAATCTTCAGCTTGAGAAGGTTACAGCAGGTGTAGAGAGCGTAGCGGTATTTGAAGAGAATACGAATATGTTTGGAGAGAAATTTGCTTCTCTAGAAGAGATACTTAATAGTATGATTCGTAAGATAGATGACAATATGGTTATCGTAACTAACTTGCAAAGAAGTACTAATGTATCAGACGAGAATGTTCAGCAATTAAATGAGAAGATAGTATTGCTAGAGAATCAATCCTCAGATATAGCACAGATAGTATCAGTTATAACTAGCATATCCGAGCAGACTAACTTACTTGCCCTTAATGCTTCCATAGAAGCAGCTAGAGCAGGAGAAGCTGGTAGAGGGTTTGCAGTAGTTGCAGATGAGATTAGACAATTGTCAGAACAGACTGCAAATGCTATGGAGAATATTCAGCAGATAGTTTTGGGTATACAGAATGTATTTGAAACCATTAAGGATGATACACATAAGGTAGGTATTCAAAATAGAGAGCTTATGAATGGATTGGAAGCTTTTATCAGTGAAGAACAACAATTTACTGAGATACTAAGTGAGATTAACGCAGCTGCTAATGAATGCTATGAGATGTCACAAAACAGTAAAAATGTTATGCTAGAGCAGAGTGAAGCTACAAAGGATATGAAGGAAGCAGCTGGTGATTTACATCAGTATGCAGATCAATTATATGCTCATACAAAGGATTTCACAGTTCAATAATAGTAGATAATATACAGAATAAATATGGCTAAGTAATATATTACTTAGCCATATTTATTCTAAAAGGAGGTAAAATATGAAATTAGATATAGATAATATATTAGAAAATATGACTATAGAGGAGAAGACAAGATTAGTTAATGGTGACTCCTTTTTTGGAATGGATTATATAGAACGTCTTGGTGTTCCTAGAATGCAGTTATTGGATGGGGGTACAGGAATTAATTTTGAACAGTTATTTGGAGATATGTATTCTAGAGAGGGTAATGTAGAAAGCACCAATGGTATGGTAGGAGCTACAGCATTAACCCATGTTATTGATTATTTTTACGAACCAGATAGATTAAATGATATGGAGCTTGAGATGAGAGAATTTATAGTCAATAAACTAGAAGAAAGGACTGGTGCAAAGGATATGGCACCAGGATGTTTTCCACCAGGTATACTCTTAGGTGCTACCTTTGATAAAGAGATAGTAGAACAGGTGGGAGAAGCATTAGGTATAGAGTCTAGATTATATGGCGTAAATGTATTATTAGGCAGTCCTAATGTAAATATACATAGAGATCCTAGAAATGGTAGATTATTTGAAGGTTATTCAGAGGACCCTTGTCTTGTGGCTACACTTGCCCCAGAACTTGTAAAGGGTGTTCAGAAATTCAAGGTAGCTGCTAACGTAAAACATTTTGCTGCTAATAATCAGGAATATAATAGAGTAGGTATTAATGAAACTATATCCGAGAGGGCTTTACAGGAGATATATTTCCCAGGGTTTAAGGCATGTGTTAAAGAGGGAAGGGTAGAGACCGTAATGAGTGCCTATAACAAGATAAACGGCATAGCCTGTACAAGAAATTCTTGGATATTAACAAAACTTCTTAGAGAAGAATGGGGGTTTAAAGGCGCAGTAGTGTCAGATTGGGGTGCGGTGTATGAGCCAGTGGAGGCAGTACAGGCTGGAAACGATTTAGCTATGCCGGGTCCTATAGATAATAAGGTGTTGCTAGAGGCAGTTAAAGAAGGTAAACTAACTGAAAAGGAATTAGATGTAGCAGTAAGGAGACTTCTAAAGCTTATAAATTATTGCAGTGAACCCTTAGAGAAAGATATATTGCCTAAAAATAATGCGAATCAGGCTATGTTTGATTCTGTTACAGAGCTTACAGAATATACAGATAATGTAGCTTATAGGGCAGCAGTAGCAGGCATAGTTATGTTGAAAAATGAAAATGAAATATTTCCTATTAGATTCAAAAGAGTTGTAGTGCTTGGTAGTGGCAGCGAGAAAATGTTAGAATGTGGTACAGGTAGTGCAGGTATAACCACTAATAGAGGTACTTCTTTTGTAGAGGAATTAAAAAAAGAAATAGGTGAAGAAAATGTAATAAAGGATATATCGTCAGCGGATCTGGCTCTTGTAGTGGCCAGTGTAGGTGGCATGGAGGGCAATGATAGAGATGATATATATATGGACAAGGATGACAGAGCTTTGTTAGATAGTCTTATAGTGAGAGGAATAAGAGTAGGTTTAATACTAAACACAAGTGGACCAGTAGATATATCAGATTATGAACCCTATATTGATGGTATATTTTCTATGTTTCTACCAGGTATGCAGGGAGCTAAGGCTATGGCACATATATTAAGTGGCAGATGTAACCCGTCTGGTAAGCTGCCGGTTACATTTCCGATGCGTATAGAAGATACACCTAGCTATGTTAATTTTCCGGGAGATGGTTATCAGGTTAACTATGGTGAAGGTATATATGTGGGCTATAGATACTACGATACAAAGAAAATTCAACCTAGATATCCCTTTGGCTATGGTTTATCCTATAGTAAATTTAGATTTCATAATATAGCATGCGATAGAGTTACATTTACAGATGAGTTAAATGTGGATATAGAGATAGCAAATGTCAGCTCTGTAGCTGGAGCGGAGGTAATACAGGTATATATTCATGATGTGGTGTCTACGATTAGTAAACCTTATAAGGAGTTAAAGACATTTAAAAAGGTGCATTTAGCAGCAGGCGAGAGGACTACAGTTAGGATAACCTTGGATAAGCATATGTTTGAGAGCTATGATGGTGATTATCATAAGTTTATAGCTGAAGAAGGAGAATATGATATTATAGTTGCCTCATCTAGTGGTGAGAAAGATGTGAAGGCCATTAAGAGAGTATATCTAGAAGGTAAGAGTGAATATTCCTATGGAATTAATTCTACAGTAAAGGTTATGTATGAGCATAGTGAGCTTAAGAAGGCATTATATGACCTGTGGAATAGAGAAAAATGGGATATCGGTATAGTGGAGAGTAATTATCAATATACCTCTAGTCATAAGCTTGTGGAGATATTACCCGAGAATATAGAGGTATTAAGGACTAAGGATAGCTATAAGAGGTTTATTGAAACTATAGAAAAGGTTAGAAAATAGATGTGGGAGACAGTATATGAATACATATAAGGTACTTATAGTTGAGGATGATAGTGTAATAGGAAATCTAATGAAAAAGCATTTAGAGAAATGGGAGTTTCAAGTGCATACCGTATTGAATTTTAAAGATATATTAAGCGAGTTTCAAGAGGTAGAACCAGATATAGTGCTAATGGATGTAATGCTTCCTTTTCACAATGGTTTTTATTGGTGTAATGAGATTAGAAAAATATCCAAATTGCCTATTATGTTTGTATCTTCGGCAGGTGATAATATGAATATAGTTATGGCTATGGATATGGGTGGCGATGATTTTGTAACTAAGCCATTTGACCTAAACGTACTTACGGCTAAGATGAATGCGCTACTAAGAAGAAGCTATTCTTTTCAAGGAACATTAAACATATTAGAACATAGGGGAGTGAGACTTAATCTGTCTTCTGCCATAGCTTCTTACGGGGATAAGGAGATAGAATTAACTAAAAACGAATATAAGATATTACAAATACTTATAGAAAATGCAGGCGAGATGGTAAGTAGAGATAATATGATGCTTAGATTATGGAATGATGACGAATTTGTAGATGATAATACACTTACTGTAAATATAGGAAGACTTCGTAAAAAATTAGCAGGTATAGGCGTAGAGGATTATGTAATAACCAAAAAGGG
>CAZOUU010000159.1:0-4403 GCA_964583045.1 uncultured Lachnospiraceae bacterium
ATACCTGCGTATTATGATTCGAGAGATTATTTTAAGATTCCCAATATAAAAAACCAACATCCATATGGAACATGTTGGACATTTTCTACACTAGCTGCTTGTGAAGTAGATGGTATAAAGGATGGACTAAATTCTAATATGGATTTATCGGAATTGCAATTAGCCTACTTTACATACCAAAGACTTAATGATCCTCTTAATAATATGGTACAGGAGGGAGCCACTATAAATGGCAGCACATATAACTATTTGAATCTAGGTGGCAATGTTCAATGGGCGATATTGTCTCTTGCTAAGTGGCAGGGTGGAGTTAATGAAGCGGATTTGCCCTATGGACAAGCTAGTACAACAAGAAAATATGATGAGAACCTAGCATATAATAAGGATTCTATACATCTACAGAATAGCCAATGGATGAATATGGCAGATGTGACGGATATAAAGAATGCTATTATGCAGTATGGTATAGTTGCCACATCATATTACCATCTGGATTCGGCATATAATGATACCACTTATGGATATTATTGTGACACCGATACTACCACAAACCATGCTATTTCACTTATAGGCTGGAATGACAATTATGATAAATCGAATTTTAATACGAAACCTACTCATAATGGAGCTTGGTTAGTAAGAAATAGCTGGGGAAGCAGTTGGGGAGATAATGGATATTTTTGGATATCCTATGAAGATACCAGTATTAATGAGTCAAATGCATATACTGTAGAAATAGAGAGTGCTGATAATTATGATAATAACTATCAATATGATGGTTCTGTAATTACCAGCTATTATAGCAATACCGGAAATTATACATATAGTTCAGCAGCTAATGTATTTTTGGCAGGCTCTAATGAGAGTATAGAGGCAGTATCCTTTGTAGCAGATTCAGCTCATACAGATTACGAAGTGTTTGTATACACCGACTTACCGGACAATTATAGCAGTCCTGAGGAGGGAACTCTTATAGCTAAAGCAACAGGAAGTAAGACCTATGCGGGATATTATACAGTGCCAGTTAAGGAGATATCGGGTCAGAGTAAAAATCTAACAGCAGGAGATACATATTCAGTTATAGTTCGTTGTACCGCTAAGGATAGCCTTGGTAATTATTATGCACCAGATATACCTTTATCTACAGCTTATAATTATACTGACTATGATGTAGCTTATTATGATACCTGTAATCCGGGAGAGAGCTTTCGTAGATGGGATAATGGAACTTGGAAGGAGAGTTTATATAATTGCAGGGTAAAGGCATTTACTAATGAATTGTCTGGAGAGGTTACTTCCATAGCTCTAGATAAAGCTAGCTATATAGGAGACAGAGGAACAAGCTTTACCTTGAAGCCAACAGTACTTCCTGCTAGTGCGGCTAATAAGACGGTTATCTATAAGAGCAGTGACACATCAGTTGCTACTGTAGATACTGTTGGAGTAGTTAGTATAGTAGGAGTTGGAGATGCGGTTATTACAGCTATAACAGCAGATGGAGGTTATACAGCTTTCTGTAATGTAACTGGCAACAAAGTCATAATTGATCCGACAGGCTTTAGATTTACTTCTAACATTACAGCTATTGAGAAGGGACAGGGCTTTAATGTAACTTATGTGCCAGTACCTAGTTATTCAGATGTAGAAGCTGTGACTTGGACAAGCTCTAATCCTAGTGTAGCTACGATTGACTCTAATGGATATGTTAATGCTGTAGCTGTTGGTAGCACCAATATAACGATATTAACTACAAATAGTGTAGGTAAGGCAGTTAGTAGTTCGTATACCCTAATGGTAACCGCTAATGCAAATGTACATGTAGCCTACAGAACTCATGTGCAAAGAGAGGGCTGGCAGAATTATGTATTTGATGGTGAAAATAGTGGTACTACAGGAAAGAGCTATAGATTAGAGGGAATAAATATATTTATGTCAGGTAATTCTAATCTGGGAGTTAGATATAAAACTCATGTTCAGACCTATGGCTGGCAGGATTGGGCTTATGATGGTGCTATGAGTGGAACTAGTGGAGAATCCAAACGATTAGAAGCGATACAGATAGAATTAACAGGCAGTGAAGCAGGATACTATGATATATACTATAGAGTACATGCGCAGACTTATGGCTGGCTGGGATGGGCTAAGAATGGTGAGGCTTCTGGTACAGCGGGTCAATCTAAACGATTAGAGGCTGTACAGGTAATAGTTGTGAAGAAGGGGGCAGCCGCACCAGGAAGTACAGTATACAGGTTTATAGATTATGGTGGCGGTAATCCTACTAGTACAACGGGTATAGTTAGCTATACCACACATATACAGGGTATAGGGACAGAAACATCGGTATATGATGGTTCTGTTAGTGGAACTATAGGACAATCTAGACGTATGGAGGCTATGTGGATTAGTCTGAGGGATAAACCAACTACAGGTGGCATTAGATATAGGACGCATATACAAGGTATTGGCTGGCAGGATTGGGCTTATGATGGTACTATGAGTGGAACTAGTGGACAGTCGAAAAGAGTAGAAGCGGTAGCTATAGAACTTACCGGAGAGATGGCTAATCAATATGATGTATATTATAGGGTTAGCTCCCAGACCTACGGTTGGCTAGGCTGGGCTAAGAACGGCGAAGAATCTGGTACTACTGGTTTATCTAAACGATTAGAAGCAATACAGATAATGGTAGTACCAAAGGGAACACAAGCACCATTAGGAAGCGGATTATCTACAGTTATATCGGGTTGATTATACATTATCCATAAGTAGCTGTATGAAGTCCTGTTCTGATAATGGTCTACTAAAGAAATATCCTTGAAGCTTATCACAACACTGTTCTTGTACTATTCGAAGCTGCTCGATATCTTCAACACCTTCGGCTATAACAGATATATCTAACTGATGAGCTAGTGTAATAATAGTGCTGGATATGTATCTATCCTTTGGCGAATCACATATACCAGCTATAAAGGATTTATCTATCTTAAGTGTATTGATAGGAATGCGGGTTAAATAATTAAATGAGGAATAGCCAGTACCAAAATCATCTAAGGATACTTTTATTCCAAGGTTTCTTATAGAATTAATAAAGTCTAGATTCTGTTCTAGATTCTTCATAAGAACACTCTCTGTAATCTCTATCTCTAATTGCTCTAGAGGCATACCAGTTCTATATGGGATGCTCTCTATAGTAGACATCAAGGTCTTACTTCTAATCTGAGAGGTAGAAAGGTTAACTGATACAGTAAATGGACCATAGCCCAAATCGGTTAATTGGTGATTGAACTTAGAAGCAGTAATAAGTGCCCATTCACCAAGCTCATCAATAAGTCCACATTCCTCTGCAATAGGTATAAACTCTTCTGGTGATATAACTCCAACAAGACTAGAACGAAGTCTCATAAGAGCTTCAAAACCAGTTATCTCACCAGTAGATACACTAGCTTGTGGCTGATATACTAAGTATACTTCTTCATTAAGAATAGCAGAGCGTAATATATCAATTAATTCATTTCTATGATTTACTTCATCTTCCATAGTACTATTAAAGAACATATAAGCATTCTTACCTGAAGTCTTGGCAGAGTACATAGCTATGTCGGCATTTTTAATTAACTCATTAATGGATAGACCATTTTGTGGAAATATAGATACACCCACACTCATAGATACAAATACAGTCTCTTCCTCTAGCAAAAATGGATGTGAAGCTATGTCAACAAGAGTTCTGGCAAAGGTAGCTAATTCTGCGTCTGTGCCTACATGGTTTTTCAATATGAGAAACTCATCTCCACCAGTTCTAGCAAGTATATCACTACTATCTATAAAGGAACTAAGCTTGTTAGATACCTGCTTAAGAAGAATATCTCCGTAATCATGTCCAAGGGTATCGTTTACATTTTTAAAGTTATCTAGATCAATAAAGAATATAGCGAGACGATCAAAGTTACTAGAAGAGTGCAATAAATCATAAGCGTATTTTAGAAATGCAATACGATTGTATAAACCAGTTAAACCATCATGATAGGCTAAGGTCTCTATGCGATTGTAGTTCTCTGCAAGGGCGTTTTTGCTAGCCTCTAATTCTGATTGGGTGCTGGCTATCTCATTATAGTTAGTAGATATAATACTCATCATATTATTAAACATATTAGATAATTCACCAAATTCATCTGCTGAATCTATGTCACAGGTTACATCCAGAGTACCAGTAGAAGCTTCCTTCATCTTATCCTTTAATACATATATAGGACCAGTATATTTTCTAGCTAAATGAGCACTAAGATTAAGTGCTATAAGTAGTAGGCATATAAGTAATAATATAAGCATTACAGGAAGTGATGAAACTAAGGATTTATAGGCTGCACCATCTTGTCTAACTAAATATATCCAATTGTACTCAG
>CAZOUU010000160.1:0-3290 GCA_964583045.1 uncultured Lachnospiraceae bacterium
AACTCCTCTTATTATTTCTGGACAAAGCGGTAAATCTACAGACTTATATAGAATGTGTGATTATTTAGCTAGAAGGCTTCAAAGAGGTACTTCGGATGGTGAAATATCTAAGATGGATGCCATTATGGGTACTGATATAGAAGAAGATGGAGACTTCTTAGTTAATGAAAAAGATAAACAAGTTATGTTAACTGGACAAGGTATCAAGGCAGTAGAGGAATTTTTCCACATTGAGAACCTGGCAGATCCAGAAAATGCTGAAATACAACATAATATTATACTTGCATTACGTGCACATAATCTTATGTTTAGAGATCAGAATTATGTAGTTAAAGATGATGAGGTACTTATAGTTGACGAATTTACTGGACGTATTATGCCAGGACGTAGATATTCAGATGGTTTACACCAAGCTATAGAAGCTAAAGAGAATGTTAAGGTTAAGCGAGAGAGTAAGACTCTTGCAACTATTACTTTCCAGAACTTCTTTAATAAGTATGCTAAGAAATCTGGTATGACTGGTACAGCGTTAACTGAGGAGAAGGAGTTTAGAGAGATTTATGGTATGGATGTAGTAGTAGTTCCTACTAATTTACCAGTGGTTAGAATAGATCATCAGGATTCCGTATATAAATCAAAAAAAGAGAAATTAGATGCCATAATTAATGAGATATGTGAAGCTAATAAGACTGGTCAGCCAGTACTTGTAGGTACTATTACGATTGAGTCATCAGAGGAGATAAGCCACATATTAGCTAAGAGAGGCATACAGCATAAGGTCTTAAATGCGAAATTTCATGAACTAGAGGCAGAGATAGTTGCTGATGCAGGACAAATGGGTGCTGTTACCATAGCTACTAATATGGCTGGTCGTGGTACAGATATCAAGTTAGGCGAAGGAGTTAAAGAAGTAGGCGGACTTAAGATTATAGGAACGGAGAGACACGAGTCTAGACGTATTGATAATCAGCTGCGTGGTCGTGCAGGTCGACAAGGAGATCCAGGTGAATCCAAATTCTATCTTTCATTAGAGGATGATTTAATGCGATTATTTGGTTCTGACAGAGTTATGTCACTATATGACACTCTAAATATTCCAGAAGGCGAAGAGATACAACATAAAACTATAACTAATTTTATAGAAAAGGCTCAAAAGAAAATAGAGAATAATAACTTTGGAATAAGAAAGAACCTATTAGATTATGATGAAGTTATGAATGAGCAAAGAGAGATTATATATGCAGAGCGTGCGGGATGTAGTATATAAGATGATGTTAGATACAGTGGAGGATTGTGTAGACAGAGCAATAGGTGACGAAGTATCTTCTAGCGAATGGGATTTAAATGAACTTAATCAGTTATTGTTACCTATAGTGCCTGTAGATAAGATAGAGTTTACAAAAGAGGAGCTAGAGAGTGGTAAGAAGAATGAATTAAAACATAGATTAAAAGAAGAAGTTATAAAGATATATGAAGCAAAAGAGACTGAGTTTGCTGAACCAGAGCATTTAAGAGAGGTTGAGCGAGTTATTCTTCTTAAGGTTATAGATAAGAAATGGATGACACATATAGATGATATGGTTCAACTAAGACAAGGTATTGGTTTACAAGCCTTAGGTAATAGAGATCCATTGGTTGAATACAAATTCGTTGGATACGATATGTTTAATGAGATGACAGCATCTATTAGAGAAGATACAGCTAAACTATTATTGCATGTTAAGATAGAGCAAAAGGTAGAACGTGAACAGGTTGCTAAGGTTACAGGTACAAACAAAGATGATACAGTAGCTAAAGGACCAGTTAGAAGAGCCTCTGCAAAGATAGGAAGAAATGATCCGTGTCCATGTGGAAGTGGCAAGAAATACAAGCAATGTTGTGGAAAATAGATATATGAGGTCGGAAAATTGCTAGAGACAGAACAGTTTAAATATACGTTGAATGATTACGAGGCTCCGCTTAAGGAGCTAGAGGGTTCTTTGGATATAGAAAATCGAAAACTGGATATAGAAAAATATGAGTATGATATGGAGAGTCCAGGTTTTTGGGATGATAACGATCGTTCTACAGATACTATGAAGAAATTAAAACAGCTGAAAGATATAGTTGAGGAGTACGAGAAGCTTGTAATTGACTACAGCGATATTAATGATATGATTGATATGGCCGATGAGGAAGGTGATACTAGTTTCATCCCTGAGATAGAAGAAGAACTGAATTCATTTATAGAGCGTTATGAGAAATTACGAATAAATACCTTGTTGTCAGGGGAATTTGACAAAGATAATGCTGTACTGACTTTGCATGCTGGAGCAGGTGGAACAGAGAGCTGCGATTGGGTCAGCATGTTATATCGTATGTACCAGCGTTGGTGTGATAAAAAAGGATATACGACAGAATTGTTAGATTATCTAGAAGGGGATGAAGCTGGTATTAAGACAGTAACCTTTCAGGTTAATGGAGAGAATGCTTACGGATTTCTTAAGTCTGAAAAAGGAGTTCATAGACTGGTAAGAATATCGCCATTTAATGCGGCAGGTAAGAGGCAGACCTCTTTTGCGTCTTTAGATGTTATGCCGGATATAGAAGAAGATTTGGATATAGATATTAATGAAGAGGATTTAAGAATAGATACATATAGATCTAGTGGTGCTGGTGGACAGCATATTAATAAGACCTCTTCTGCTATTAGAATAACGCATATACCTACAGGTATTGTAGTACAATGTCAGCAAGAACGCTCACAACATATGAACAAGGCAAAGGCTATGAATATGCTGCAATCCAAATTATATCTTTTGAAGCAACAAGAAAATGCAGAAAAGATATCGGATATAAGGGGTGATATAACAGATAATGGATTTGGTAATCAGATAAGATCCTATGTTATGCAACCGTATACTATGGTGAAGGATCATAGAACTAATGCTGAGAGTGGTAATGTATCAGCTGTTCTAGACGGGGATATAGATACATTTATTAATGCATATTTAAAATGGATTAATACATAAGATTAAGGGGTGATAATATGGCAACAGTACAATATATAATGTTTAAATTAGGTGAACAGGACTATACGATGAAACTTAGCTATATAAAAGGAATAGAACAGAACTATTCAGTGATGCCGATACCTGGGGGACCAGAACACATACAAGGCCTTATTAATCTTCGAGGTGATATAGTTCCGATATATAGCTTGAGAGATAAGTTCGGTATATATGGAGAATGTGATTTGGTTGATAAGAAGATATTGGTCACATTTGCGCATAACACCCTACTGGCTTTTG
>CAZOUU010000160.1:3300-4362 GCA_964583045.1 uncultured Lachnospiraceae bacterium
GTATTGAAAATGTCAACACCGATGATGTGAAAGGTGTGCCCAAAGTGGTTATAGATGAGGACACTAACTACATAGAGAATGTAGTGAAGACAAATGATAAAATAGTAATAGCTATTTCAGTAAATAATATTTTATCTGAATCAGAGTTGGATGAATTAGATAAGATGATTGATGAAAATAAATAAAATACAACAAGGAGTGTAAGAAGATGACAAATATAGCAGTGTTAGGATATGGTACAGTAGGTTCGGGAGTTGTAGAAGTAATTAATACTAACGGAAGCAGAATAAATGAACATGCTGGAGATGAGATTAATGTGAAATATGTTTTAGATCTTAGAGAATTTCCGGGAGATCCTATAGAAAGTATACTTGTTCATGATTATAATACTATACTAGAAGATGATACGGTTAGTGTAGTGGTTGAAGTTATGGGAGGAGTTGAACCAGCATATACCTTTGTAAAGCAGGCATTGCAAAAGGGTAAGAGTGTAGCTACCTCTAACAAAGAGTTAGTTGCAAAGCATGGTGCAGAGCTTATAGCTATAGCCAAAAACTATAATGTTAACTTCTTATTTGAAGCTTCAGTTGGTGGTGGAATACCTATTATCAGACCACTTATTAATTCTTTAACTGCTGATAAGATAACAGAGATTACAGGTATATTAAATGGTACTACTAATTATATATTGACAAAGATGGATAGAGAAGGCGCGGCCTTCGAAGATGTTCTTAAGAACGCTCAAGACTTAGGATATGCAGAACGTAATCCAGAGGCAGATGTAGAGGGCTTTGACGCATGTAGAAAGATAGCCATACTTACATCCTTAGCATTTGGTAAGCAGGTTGATTATGAGGATATATATACAGAAGGTATAACTAAGATAACAGACATAGATTTCAAATATGCTAAAGCTATGAAGGGTTCTATAAAATTATTAGGAACTAGTAAGCTGATTGATGGAACTGTATATTCTATGGTGGCACCAGTTATTATAAGTGACAAGCATCCATTAAACGGAGTTCACGATGTATTTAATGGTATATTTATACATGGGAATGT
>CAZOUU010000161.1:0-4330 GCA_964583045.1 uncultured Lachnospiraceae bacterium
ATGGATGTAGATGCATTAGTTACAGAAATTAATGAATATATGTCTAAAAAAGAGCAACAATAATATATAGTATAGAGGAAATAAAGGCATACATAGAAGAATAAATCTTTCGTGTATGCCTTTATACTTTATAGATTGATTGGATTATAACTTAGCCAAGGTCTGCAAAGCATTCTGCTTAATTATAACCTTAAAATGCTCATTGTAATGATAAGGGGTAGCATATGTGGTTTTAAGCTTAGTACCATACTCGCCTAGTATATTGCAAACACGTGTAAATGCCTGACTCTTATTAGAAGAAAGGCTAATTAGCAAATAGTATTGCTTATCAGAAGGATTTTTAAATAAGGAATTATCACCATCATATATATTTGACAACATAGGTGCTATCTGGCTTATATCATTAATAGAACGGAAACGATATACTCTATAGCTATCTAGACGATCCTTTTGGGAAACCTCAGGCTTTTCTTTGTTAGTAGCCATAGCTCTTTTTTTGATGCTGTCAGGTAAAGGGATAAAAGCACTATTTGGATTGCTGTTCTTAGCGGCATCGATGTCACTCACAAGCTCATCCAATACATCCATTATATTCTCATCGGTAGTATCCGTTATGTCAGAATCCTCCTCTTCATCTTCAGAGTAGTCAGATACTCTAGAGAAACGAGAAAAGCGGGTATCTAATTCTTCGGGGTCGGAAACTTTGGTAATATTTAATATAAGACACTCTGGACTAATAGGAATTGCCTCGATCATAAGAGGAATGTCATCTACTTCAAAGCCTAGCTCTTCGTAAGCTTGAGTCATCATCTCTCTAAATAGTTCTTTGGCCTTGTCGGTTCCATAGGCTAATTCGTTAAGAAGTAGCTCCTTATCTGCGAGATCAGCTTTGTTAAGAGTACAACGAATCTGATTTTCATTAATCTTTTCTATTTTCATTAGGACCAACTCCTTTTCTATATTGTGTATAATCGCAGTTTCTACGAGTACCTATAGTTTATCACAAAATAAAATCATGTAAAGCAAAATTGAAATAGTTTATACTTTTTTTATAAAAAGTTAATGTTTGGTTTATTGTATTAACAATGTAAATGTGATAACTTAGTATTTAAGTTACCTCTTGTATATAATATATCGGAGAGGAGGAAAAAACAGTTTATAATTATTCTAATTATTCTGTATTCTGTCTATTCAGACAAGATTTCACAAGTATTACATTTTAACATTGGGTAACTAATAAAATTATAATAGATATTAGTATATTTGGAATACATCACAGTGCACCTCCTAATGTACCTATATTTATTATATGAAGGAGGAGTGATAAATACACAGTAAAATATAGAGAAAAACAGAAGTCATTTGTAATATAAATTAAAATAGAAACACAATAATTATACATGCTACTTGTGGCAGGTAAATCTCCCCATGGTTTACCTGCCATTTTTATATAAACATATTTTATTGAAAATATTTTTTAAAGCCCTCTGTGATAGCTTCGGCTAAAGAAGCCCGGTATTTACTGCTATTTAGCTTAGCCTCTTCCTCGGGGCAGGATAAAAAACCACATTCTACTATAACAATAGGACATTCTATCTTTCGTAATAAATAATAGGAGGTATCTGATTTTTCGGAACGGGTATTGGAGTTATCTGCGTTTTTTATCAGGCTAGACTGTAGTAGTTTGGCTAGCTTTTCACTTTCGGAAGAATTCTTATAGTAAAACACCTGAGCTCCCCTTATATGTGAAGCGGGATAGCTATTTTGGTGTATGCTAATAGCTATGTTGGGATTGGCATCATTTATGTATTGAACACGACTTATCATATCATTACGTTTGCTATCATCATTACCTACATGGGTATCAGTTTCTCTGGTAATAATCACGGTATATCCTTCGTTCTCTAACATTTTTTTAGTAATAGGGAAATGGATAGATTTATATCCTTTTCTTTAGTGCCACATAAAGATACTTTGCCAGGGTCGTACCCACCATGACCGGGGTCTATAGCTATAACACCCTTTGAGGACTTTTGATTTTTGCTGGCAGTATAAGCCTCGGAATTAAAAACCAAGCATATCATAGTGAAAAAGATCAGTGACAGAAATGACATATAGAGGAAGTCTTTCAATATTTTTTTCATATAAATCCCTTGCGCTTTGTAACAAACTATTCATTATAGATATTGTATGCATTTAATATGTAGGTATGTAGATATTTTAATTGTAAGTAGTGGTATAGTCTGATACAATTAACGAGAAATGCATTTGCATAAATTCGATGCACAAATAAGTAAATCATGTTATAATTATTTAGTTATTTTATGATGTATGATAAAGAGGCAATGATATGAATACAATATTAAAAAATATTGATGATGATAACGAAGAGGAGATATATAATACAGCTAGTCAGATATTGAAAAAAGGCGGGCTGGTGGCATTTCCTACAGAGACAGTGTATGGATTAGGTGGGGATGCATTAAATCCTAAGGCAGCGGCAGATATATACAAAGCTAAGGGTAGACCATCTGATAATCCCTTGATCGTACATATAGCAGATACGTCTGATGTATACAATCTGGCAGAAGAGGTTAATGCTACAGCAGTTATGCTGATGGAGGCATTTTGGCCAGGACCATTAACTATTATATTTAAGAAAAAAACTCTAGTGCCATCGGGAACCACAGGAGGACTAGATACAGTGGCTATTCGTATGCCATCTCATCCGGTAGCTATGGAGCTTATTAAGACATCAGGAGTATATATAGCGGCACCTAGTGCTAACACCTCTGGTCGACCAAGTCCTACTACGGCGGCTCATGTGGTGGAGGATTTAGATGGAGCTATAGACATGATAATAGATGGTGGTATGGTAGGTATAGGTATAGAATCCACCATAGTGGATGTGACAGGAGCTGTTCCTACTATATTAAGGCCGGGCTATATTACTAAGACGATGTTGGAAGAGGTTATAGGTCAGGTGGAGATAGATAAGGCTATAGAGCACCCGGACATTAATCTTAAACCTAAAGCACCGGGTATGAAATATACGCATTATGCACCTAAGGGTAGTCTTACAATAGTAGAGGGTGAAAATGATAAGGTGGTAGACAGGATAAATGAAGAGGCGGCGAAGAAGAGAGCCTTAGGTTATAGAACAGGAATAATGGGAACCTGCAACAATCTGAATAGCTATAAGGCAGATGTAGTTATAAATGTGGGAGATAGAGATAAGGATTCCACGGTAGCTGCTAAGCTATATGCTGTGCTTAGAGAGTTTGATGAAGCTGCAGTGGAATATATATATTCAGAGAGCTTCGACAATGATGATTTAGGTTATGCAATTATGAATAGGTTATTAAAGGCAGCAGGGCACAAGGTTATAGAGGTGTAAGCTGTAGTAATAGATATTATTACATTTTATAGGAGGAAAATATGATAGCTTTAGGTTGTGATCATGGTGGATATGAATTAATGAAAGAGGTTATGGTACATTTGGATCAAAGAGGAATAGAGTACAAGCATTATGGCTGCTTTAGCACCGAGTCCTGTGATTATCCAGAGTATGCCAAGAAGACAGCAGCTGCAGTAGCAGGTGGAGAATGTGAACTTGGTATATTAATATGTGGAACGGGAATAGGTGTATCTATAGTTGCAAATAAGATATCAGGAATCAGATGTGCATTATGTTCAGATTGCTTTAGTGCTGAGGCTACAAAGTTACATAACAATGCAAATATGTTAGCCATGGGAGCAAGAGTGTTAGGAGCAGGTCTTGCCCTTAAGATAGTGGATACATTTATAGATACTCCGTTTTCAAATGAGGAGAGACATATAAGAAGAATAAATATGATAGAAGAGTAATATGCAAGAGGTGCAGCATGAAAAGTCAAAGCGATATTGCTAAAATACTAATACTTATAACACAAATCGGGTTGACTATGCTAACCTCTGTTTTTATGTGCGGAGCTATAGGCTATTATATAGATAATAAGTTCAATACCAGCTTTTTGATATTTTTTATATTGTTAGGTGTAGCTGGAGGATATAGCGGAGTATATAAATTAGTAAAAGAACATATTAATACTGAGAAGAAAGATAGTGAAATAGATCAAAATAAAGAGGATAAATAATACGGATACTCCAAATGTTAAATTTGTATAAAATTTCAAATAACTCTTGGTTAATTTGTAGACATTTAGAGACAAAATTAGTATAATTAATCTTGTGATGCTTGGTGGTTTCTTATAGGAAAAGGGTATAATACATGGAAGAAGTTAAGCTTACAGTTAAAGAGGTGTTGATAGGCATAGGTATATATTTCCTA
>CAZOUU010000162.1:0-560 GCA_964583045.1 uncultured Lachnospiraceae bacterium
GGATAATTCCGTAGAAACCGCTAGTGGTAACTATACTGTCTCCTACTGCCATGTTGTTCTTCATATCCTCCATAGCCTTTTGTTGTTTCTTTTGTGGTTTAATCATAAGAAAATATAAACCGCCGCCGATTATTACTACATAAAATAATACATACATAATAATGGTTGATGTGCTAGCCTGTGGGGCTGCTTCTAATAATACGTTATACATATAATATTCCTCCATTTTATTGTAAAAAGCCTTCTAATTTAGATTTTTTATAGGCAGAATACCTATTTTCTTCTATGGCCTCTCTAATCTCTCTCATCATATTATTATAAAAATACAAATTATGCAAGACACAAAGTCTAAAACCTAACATTTCTTTTGCTTTAAGCAGATGTCTTATATATGCTCTGCTATAGGTTCTACAAGCAGGACAATTACATCCTTCTTCTATAGGTCTTGAATCTAGTTCATATTGTTTATTCATTATGTTAATCTTTCCCGAGTTAGTATACAACTGACCATGTCTACCATTACGGGATGGATATACACAATCAAAGAAATCCACACCTCT
>CAZOUU010000162.1:570-4318 GCA_964583045.1 uncultured Lachnospiraceae bacterium
TATACCGGTTTATTATCAGGTAAATGTGGTACTGTAACGTCTAATATATTATACATAGCTTCATGACTTTCTCCTACAGCTAAGCCTCCTACAGCATATCCATCTAAATCCATATCCGCTATAGTCTTTGCATGTTCAATACGTATATCTTCATAAGTTCCGCCTTGATTTATACCAAACAGTAACTGATTTTTATTAATAGTATCCTCTAGCGAATTTAATCTAGTCATCTCCGTCTTACATCTAGTCAACCATCTGCTAGTTCTGTTAACTGAATCCACCATATATTCTCTTGTAGCTGGATACGGGGCACATTCATCGAATGCCATAGCTATAGTTGAAGCTAGATTAGATTGTATCTTCATACTCTCCTCTGGTCCCATAAATATCTTATGACCATCTATATGCGAACTAAAATATACTCCCTCTTCTTTAATTTTTCTGAGTCCTGCAAGAGAAAAGACTTGAAATCCACCTGAATCAGTTAGTATAGGTTTATCCCATACCATAAACTTATGTAAACCGCCTAATTTCTTTATGATTTCATCACCTGTTCTTACATGTAGGTGATAGGTGTTAGAAAGCTGTACCTGAGTACCTATATCCTGTAAATCTGTAGTAGCTACTGCTCCCTTTATAGCCGCCACTGTACCTACATTCATAAATACAGGGGTCTCTATAGTGCCATGTACTGTTTCTAATCTTCCTCTTTTTGCAAGTCCATCTTTGTTAACTAATGTATACATATACTATCTCCATAGGGGGTTAACCCCTCTCTATATAATATTATAATCATTTTTACTATCAATAAACAATTATAAAGTATATCTATTGTCTAATCAAGTACTATATTATATTATGAAACACTGCCCACATGACGATATATATATTGGTTAGATTGATTAGTGCTTATTACTTCTTTTATGGTTAGACTGGTTATCATTCATAAGGAGGGCAAATATGATAGTTAATTCAAGCACAATCAACTTAAGTTCAGCTAGAACTTACAAAGCCTCTACTTCTTCTAAGACAGTAGAGCAATTAACAAACAGGTCTACCGGAGAGACACAGACAAATTCTTTCGGATATATCTTTAATATGGAGTATAATAACTATAATAGTCAAGGTACCTTAAGTAACTCCAACAACTGCGATATAGTCACTTCACATTCTAATAAGGATAGTGATTATAAAAACAAGCTGTTACAATCATTACAAGAATTTATGGAAAAAATCAGAGCTCAGTTAGTAAAGAATCTTGTAGGCCGAAACGGAAATACAAAACCTTCTCTTACTTCTAGTAGTAATTTATTCCTTACTACTAACTTTGAGAATGCAGAGGTATGGAATCGCACTACTACAGTGTCTTCTTCCTATTTCGAAGCTGAGTCCACATCCTTTTCTTCAACAGGTACAGTACTTACCGCTGATGGAAGAGAGCTTAATTTTAATGTGGAGATGAATATGTCTAGAGCATTTATTCAGGAAAATACAGCTATAACTGATGATGTAGTTACTCTATATACTGATCCATTAGTTATAAACTTAGACTCCTCTCCTACAGCTGTAGAAGATGTTACCTGGAATTTTGATATTGACGGGGATGGTGTTATGGATAGTATTTCTATGCTTAGCAAAGGTAATGGTTTCCTAGCTTTGGATCATAACAATAATGGTATTATTGATAATGGTTCTGAATTATTTGGTAGCAAATCTGGAAATGGTTTTTCTGATTTGGCCACTTATGATACTGATAAAAATGGCTGGATAGATGAAAATGATGAAGTATATAACAATCTAAAAATATGGAAAAAAAACAATACCGAAGACAGATTACTATCTCTAAAGGAGGCTAATGTGGGAGCTATATATCTAGGATATTCTAATACCAAATTTAATCTAAACAATCTACTAGATAATAGTGCAAATGCTCAAATTAAGAGTACAGGCATATATCTTACTGAAGGCGGAGAATCCAAAACCCTACAACAAGTAGATATGGCAAAAAAAGATATAGCATAAATCAAAGCCAACCAATATAGATAGTATAATCCTCTATATTGGTTGGCTTATTTTAAATCTATACATCCAAAGTTAACTGTGCTTCTTCTATAGCTTCCTGTTTAAAATCTTCCATCTTATCCGGGGTAATAATAGGCAAATCATCTGTAGATTGTACACCAAAACTTCTAAGGAAGTCATCAGTGGTACCAAACAAAATAGGTCTTCCTGGCGCGTCCATCCTGCCTACCTCTTCTACCAGATTATATTCTACTAATTTATTAACTGCATGCACACAAGAAACACCTCTAATAGCCTCTATCTCCTGCTTAGTTATAGGCTGTTTATAGGCTATAATAGATAAGGTCTCTAATAATACATCCGTTAAGACATGTTTCTTAGGCATATTTACAATCTTGGATAGCTCATCATAATATTCAGCTTTGGAACACATCTGGTAGCAATCCTCTAACTCTATTATCTTAACGCCTCTATCTGCTGTGTCATATTTATCCATCATATTATGTATAATTTTATTAGTAGTGTATACATCCTGCTCTATAGCTTCAGCAAGCCTTGCAGCTGGTACAGCTTCACCTATAGCAAATAAAATAGCTTCTATAGCTGCCTCTATCTTACATACATCATTCTCCATATTGCTGTGTCTCCTGTTCTTCTTTATCTTCTGCTACAGCTACATCTGATATGTCATCATCTATATTATCCAAGGAATCTATAATAATATCATCAAACAATTCATCCTGTCTAATAGTTATGGCACCCACCTTCATAAGCTCTAATATAGCCATAAATGTAACTATTATATTAATCTTACTAGCCTGCATCTCTAACAAGGTTCTAAAACTTATACCCTTTAACCCTTTAACCTCATGACGAATACTCGTCATCTTTTCTTCTATATTTACTTCTTCTTTTTCAATAGTACCAAATTTGCTTCTAATAGGATCAATTTTATCTACCTGCTTACGCATAATAGATTTAAAGATATCATTTAATTTGCTAAGAGTAATACCATCTACTAGCTCTGCTGGATCTATCTCCTCGTGATAATCAGATATCTCTGCCGGAATCGTAGCTTTCTTATATAATGCCTTTGATGCATCTAACTCCATATCCTTAAGCTCATAAGCAGCATATTTGTACATCTTATACTCTAACAGACGTCTAACCAGTTCTTCTCTAGGATCCTCTTCCTCCTCTGCTATCTCTTCGTCTTTAGGAAGTAGCATCTTGGATTTAATATTAATAAGTGTAGCCGCCATAACAAGAAACTCACTCATAACATCTAGATTTTCACGTTCTATATGCTCTATATAATCCAAATATTGCTCTGTAATGGTTACTATAGGTATATCGTATATATTTACTTTATTCTTCTCTATTAGGTGTAATAATAGGTCCAGTGGGCCTTCAAACGCCTGTAGTTTAACATCTAGTGCCATATTTTCTCCCACTCATTATCATTGGCTTGTTATAATTTCTAACCTTAAATATTATATATTAAATTAACCATATTGGCAAACATAAGTTGCTATATAATTATGCATACCATACCGCCATTGCTATCGTTAACAATTTTCTCCATAGTGTCTTGTAGCTTCAGCTGGCTCTCATCATTTATCTTAGTAGCCTTACTCTTTATTCCTTCCTCCACTAATTGTTCCAGTGTCTTACCAAATATATTTACCTTCCATATGTTATTTTCTTCTTCACCCTTATCTTCATT
>CAZOUU010000163.1:0-4313 GCA_964583045.1 uncultured Lachnospiraceae bacterium
TTCTAAGGGAAATGAAGGACAACGATTTGATAAGTATTTAGGCAGATATTTAGATAATGCACCTAAAAGCTTCATATACAAAATGTTAAGAAAGAAAAATATAAAATTAAATGATAAAAAAGCTGAAGGTAATGAGATGTTAAAGGCTGGAGATAAGGTAAATCTATATTTATCAGATGAGACAGTGGAGAAATTCAAGAAGGGTGATATTATAAATAGTACGTTGCCACCATATACCCTAGATATAGTCTATGAGAGTGAGGACGTATTATTTGTTAATAAACCAGTAGGTATGCTGTCTCAAAAGGCTACTAAGGAGGATGTATCTCTTAATGAATATATAGTGGAATATGTAGGAAAGGGAGAGGATGGCTTTATTCCTGGAGTGTGTAATAGATTGGATAGAAATACCAGTGGTCTGGTATTAGCGGGTAAAACTTTAGCTGGAAGCCAGGCTATTTCTAAGCTACTAAAGGATAGAACTCTTGATAAATATTATATAACCATTGTGGCAGGTGTAATTGATAAGGAAAAAACAGTGGACGGCTATCTATGCAAGAATGAAGAAAATAATAAGGTTGCATTTTCTTCTAAAGAATTAGAAGGCTATGTGCCTATTAAGACTAAGTATATTCCTATAACTAACAATGGTGAATTTACTTATGTAAAGGTAAAACTAATTACTGGTAAGACACATCAAATTAGAGCCCACCTAGCTTCTATGGGACATCCTGTTATAGGTGATTACAAATATGGGGACAGACCTATAAATGATAGATTTAAGAGAGAATATGGATTAAAGTATCAATTGCTTCATAGCGAGTCAGTGGTATTTCCTGATATGAAGGATAGTAGATTGCCTTATCTATCAGGGGTATGTAAGCATGCTGACGAACCAGATATATTTAATAATATAAAGGAAGATTTGTTTTAGGGTGAGATAATGGGTACATGGAATTCCAGAGGTCTTCGAGGCTCTAGCTTGGAAGATTTTATAAACATGACAAATGACATATATAGAGAAAAAGGGTTAGGGCTTGTTCAGAAGATACCTACTCCTATAAAGCCTATTAAGATTGATAAAAATAGTTCTCAGATAACACTAGCTTATTTTGAAAAGGATTCTACAGTAGATTACATAGGGATTGTACAGGGTATTCCAGTATGCTTTGACGCTAAGGAATGTGCAGTGGATACATTTTCACTGCAGAATATACATGAGCATCAGTATAATTTTATGAAGGAATTTGAAAAACAGGATGCCATTAGCTTTTTAATTATACATTTTACTGCTAGAGATGTCTTTTACTATATGAGATTTGAGGAACTGGATAGATACATATCTAGAGTAGAACAAGGACATGCTAAGAACTTTAAATTTGAAGAATTAGATGAGAATTTCTATTTAAGACCTAATAATGGTGTGTTAATACATTACCTTGAAGGCATAAGTAGGGATTTAGAATATAGGAAAAGTCTAAAAGATTAAATGGGTTGACAAGGGCATTAAGTTACCATATAATAGCTCTTAGTTTAGCGAAGTAGTGATTTATCACTTTACCACAGTAAAGTAAAAGAAATGGAGAATGATTATGAAAGAAAAACTGTTACACACTCCAGATGGAGTACGAGATATCTATGATACTGAATGCAAGAAAAAGTTGAAAGTTATAGAGCATCTTCATCATGTATTAGAGTTATACAGTTATGATGATATATCTACACCTACATTTGAATATTTCGATATATTTAATAGAGATAAGGGTTCAGCAGCTTCTAATGAGATGTACAAATTCTTTGATAGAGATAATAATACATTGGTTTTAAGACCGGATATGACACCTAGTATAGCTAGATGTGTTGCTAAATATTATGACACAGAAGAATTACCTATTAGATTATGTTATACAGGTAATACATTTTCTAATAGTCATAGCTTACAGGGAAAGCTTAATGAGGTTACACAGTTAGGTGGAGAGCTGGTTAATGATGATAGTTCTGCTGCCGATGCTGAGATATTAGCTACAGTTATAGACTGCTTTAGAGCCTCTGGTATAGAAGAGTTTCAGATAGAAGTAGGTCAGGTGGAATTCTTTAAGGGATTAATAGAGGAAGGTATGATAGATAGTGATGTAGAGGATAAGATAAGAGAGTACATCAATAATAAGAACTTCTTTGGCTTACAGGAGTTTGTTAAGAAGTTAGATATACCAGAATCTATTGTTAAAGCTTTTATGGGATTCGATGGTTTGTTTGGTGGCCTTGAGATGCTTAATAATGCTAAGAAATTAGTTAATAATTCTCGTTCTCTCATAGCTATAGAGAGATTAGAGAAGGTGTATACTGCATTGTCATATTATGGCTATGAGGAGTATGTAGGTTTTGATCTTAGTATGCTAAGTAATTATAATTATTACACAGGCATTATATTTAGAGGTTATACATATGGAACAGGAGATGCCATAGTTAGAGGTGGTAGATACAATAATCTTCTTAAACAATTTGGTAAAGAAGCACCTTCTATAGGCTTTGCCTTTACTATAGATGAGCTAATGATGGCTATATCTAGACAAAAGGTAGAAGTAGAGGTGGATAATTCAGGTACCATTATATTATATAAGGCAGAAAATCAAAAAGCCGCTATAGAGCTAGCTAATAATTATCGTAAGGTAGGAACAAAGATAGAGCTTATTAGAAAATCCACTAGAAAGACTATAGAGGATTACAAAAATTATGGTAAGAATAATAATTTTAGTGGAATTATGTTTTTTGAAGATGATAATAGAATATCAGTTATAGATTTAGTATCGGATAATGTAAATGCAGTTACAGTTGATGAACTATTAAGAGGTTAGTTTAGGAGGAAGATATGAGATATTTAACATTTGCCTTAGCAAAAGGCAGACTTGCAAATAAGACACTGGAATTATTAGAGCAGATTGGTATTACCTGTGAAGAGATGAAAGATAAAAATACTAGAAAACTTATATTTGTTAATGAAGAATTGAAACTTAAATTCTTCCTTGCAAAGGCGGGAGACGTACCTACATATGTGGAATATGGTGCAGCGGATATAGGTGTTGTAGGTAAAGATACTATATTAGAAGAAGGCAGAAATATATATGAAGTGTTAGACCTAGGCTTTGGAAAATGTCGTATGTGCGTATGTGGACCAGAATCAGCTAAAGAGCTGCTTAATAAGAATGAGATAATAAGGGTTGCCAGTAAATATCCACATATAGCTAAGGATTACTTTAATAACCAGAAGAATCAGACTATAGAGATTATCAAATTAAATGGCTCGGTAGAGCTTGCACCTATAGTAGATTTATCAGAGGTTATAGTTGATATAGTAGAAACTGGTAGTACATTAAAAGAGAATGGCTTACAAGTATTAGAGGAGATATGTCCGTTATCGGCTAGAATGGTAGTTAATCAGGTTAGTCTTAAGATGGAGCAAGACAGAATAAGAACATTAGTTAACGATCTTAATGGTTTACTAAATAAGGAGGCAATATAATGAGAATAGTTAAATTAGATGAGAATAGTAAGAAGGATATATTAAATACATTACTTAAGAGAAGTCCTAACAATTATGGAGAATATCAATCCACAGTAGATGATATTCTAAAGGATATTAAAGAGAATGGTAATAGTGCCTTATTTGCTTATACTAAGAAGTTTGATAAAGCAGATATTAACGAAGATAATGTATTAGTTACAAAGGAAGAGATAGAAGAAGCATATTCTCTTGTGGATGATGGATTTGTAGATATCGTAAGAAAAGCTTTAAAGAATATAAAAGAATATCATGAAAAACAAAGACAATATAGCTGGTTCGATTCAAAACCAGATGGTAGCTTGCTAGGACAAAAGGTTACTCCTATAGAATCTGTAGGCGTATATGTACCAGGTGGTAAGGCTATATATCCATCGTCTGTTCTTATGAATATAGTCCCTGCAAAGGTAGCGGGAGTTACTAACATATATATGACAACTCCTTGTAATACAGATGGTAAAGTATATCCTACTACATTGGTTGCAGCTAATGAGGCAGGAGTTACCAGTGTATATAAGGCCGGTGGAGCACAGGCTATAGCTGCTCTTGCTTATGGCACTACATCTATTCCTAAGGTAGATAAGATAGTAGGACCTGGTAATATATTTGTAGCCTTAGCTAAGAAGAGTGTATATGGATATGTAAGTATAGATTCCATAGCAGGTCCTTCAGAGATATTAGTACTAGCTGATGAGACAGCTAATCCTAGATTTGTAGCTGCTGATTTGTTATCTCAAGCAGAGCATGATGAACT
>CAZOUU010000164.1:0-4253 GCA_964583045.1 uncultured Lachnospiraceae bacterium
CTGTAATAATTTTCTTGACTATAGATTTAGTCTAATATATAATAATATTAGTAATAATTACTGTTATTAGAAAGGGGGTTGTCTATGGCTACTCAATTAAAGCACAGCAAACAGCGAGATTCAATAGTAGCTTTCCTTCGCACCAGAAAGGATCATCCCACTGCAGATACTATATACCTTAATATAAAGCAAACACTTCCTAATATCAGCCTAGGAACCGTATACCGAAACCTTGCTTTATTATCTGATAATGGTGATATACTTAAGTTATCTTGCGATGGAAAGACAGACCGATATGATGCATTTACTCATCCTCATTATCACCTTATGTGTAATAATTGTGGTTCTGTATCGGATGTAGAGATGGATTTAACCGAGCTGATATGTGAAGAGGCTTCTAACGTGTATCCTGGAAAAATACTCTCTCACACTATTTATTTCGAAGGCATATGCCCTCACTGTTTATCCGATAACAATTAACTAGAATTACCCCATTCATCTCAATTAGATGAATGGGGTAATTCTAATTCTATTTTATGACCGACATAGGATTTACAGGCACATCATCCTTTTTCATAGAAAAATATAAATGTGTTCCTTCTTTTTCATAATAACTGCTAGGTTCATTAAGGCTTGCTATTTTTTCACCTGCAGCAACCCTTTGCCCTGTCTCCACACACACATCATTTAGCTGTCCGTAAGCCACTGTATATCCTTCGCCTATATCCATAGTGACTACATTTCCATATTCCTTACTCTTTTCTACAGATAGTATAGTGCCTGCTGATACCTGGTCGCCTACTTTTCCTTCTATCAGCATACCCGGATTACATCTGTATTGCTGCAAGGTCTGAAAATATACCGTTGACTCCATACTATAAGGCAATATAACATTACCCACCATAGGCCACATAATTCCTTCTTCTGACACATTTTTGCTTGTTGCAACTGCTTCCTCCGTAGCTTTGGCTGTTGTACCAGCTACTGCCTCTGTAGTCGTGGCCGTCTCTGTAGTGGTTGCATTTTTCTCACTACTGGCATTTATTGAAGCTGTACTCTCTGTAGTAGCTACCCTAACCGAAGTCTCTATCTGGTCAGCTATGGATTCATTTTGCTCTTTTGTATCCTCTATAGCCTGATCCAAATCAATCTTTTGGGCGGCATCTTTTTCCGAATATTTCATACTATATACTGCCATTATAGTGAATACTCCCACCATGCCTATTCCCAGTGCTACATACACTACATTTTGCTTTAATACCTTTAATATATTATTCATAAAATCACCTCTGATTGTATTATTAACAACCAGAGGTAAATATATTCATATTTTCTATTTTATTTGAAAATCTACAAATAATTCTGATACATTTCCAAAGCTATCCGTTACTGTATACATAACACGATATACGCTATTCTTGCTTGCCATCATAGGCAGGCTCACATCTATATCACAAGCTCCACTATTATCTACCACTCGTATAAGACTTATAAGATAATCTTTATCTACAGCCTGCTCTACTGTCAGATTATTATTTCTCTCATTATAGGATACGCTTGGAGGTGTTATATCTACCACCACCTTTAGCTTCTCTGTATCGGACCTATTCCCTGCTGTATCTGTAGCTACCACATCTAATTCGTGTTCTCCGTCTATAGCTTCACTTAATAAGGTTGTGTCCACATATACGCTGCCCCTAACCATAGTCTCTCCTGAATCTTTAGCTACTATATCCCTAGTTAATATATCCTGAAGCTTTGGCGATTGCAGGTCCGCCTTATTTAGAGGTATAAGCTCTGGCATATCAGTTATAACTGGTGGTATTTTATCCTCCACTATTACCTTAGCTTCTGCACTAATCTCCAAGTCCTCACGGCCTTTTACCATATATGTTATCATATAAGTCCCTGCCAGCATATTATTTGCAGTGGTGCTTATCCTGATACTATTAGTTATGTCAGTACCATCCTTATCCAATGCAGTTATACCCGATAAGTAAGGAATCTCCTCACCCCTTTGAATGACTATGGCCTTAACTCCATATATAATAGGTGCATCCAAAAGCCAAGGATTCTCTCGACTAGGATCGGTAGGGTCCCATCCTTTATGCTCTAAGTCCTCATCTATCTTCATAGCTACTGGCTTACCCACCGTACCTATATATTCACTGTCAAATATCTCTACTATAGTTCCTCTTTTACAATTATCATATATCCATTTTGCGTCAATAACTGATAATCTTATACAACCCTTCGATGCCGCCGTACCTAACTTATTGTATTCTTCCCACTCTAAATCACTTTTACTCTTACTATAATAAGGAACCGAGTGAAACATAATATCATCAGTGATTCTATAAGCATATTGGCCCCATACATTTCCTACCAGTAAATGCCATTTGTGCTTATCCATAGTATTGTAAGTGCCTGTGGGCGTTCTATTCTCCAATCCTACAGAACATACCATAGTCTTTACTGTCACGCTATATGTGCCCGAATCATCAAGCCCATATACCGTCACTATATTTTGACTACGATTTACCTTTATGCAATAAGGAAATCCATTATTATGAAATGTAGTTCCATTATATGTATTATCCTCTTCCACCGTGTTTTCCATCTTATCAGGCTCTGTATTAGGTGTTACTTCTGTAGTCTCATGAGGTTCTCTGGCAAGAGCTCTATCATATTCAGTTGTACCTGTGTAGAAGCTCTTACAATATATAACCACCATAGCTACAATTATCATAAATAGCACATCTACAATTCTTCTGTATTTTTTCTTCATATCTATCCCTTAAGTCATTATTCCATAAACTAATGTAGGTGTCAATCCTTTAGAACTTCTACTCCTGTATAATAATATAGAAGAATGTCCATATAGTTAATACCTCTTCTATATCCTGAGAGGAGTATTCATTATCACATATTTTCACTTTTTTTACATATCCACTAGGGGTGCTTTCTATAATAGTGAAGCTTTCTGCCATATTTTCTGGTGTTATATTGCAGCCAAACTGCTCATTTATCTTTGCCAGTGGAAATGTATACATAGTTAGATAATCCTTGGAATTTACATCATCCTTGCTCTCTACTCCTACTAGATATTCCGCTCCATTTTCATATAATTCCTTGGCGGTGGCTGTTGTTCCAAAGCTTACTTGATGGTACAAGGGTTCTATATATTCCCCATTATACCTTAATACCTGTCCCTTTGTATCTAGCACTGCTTTTTCTATAAGCTTCTTATATTTATCATAATGTAGTTCTCCCCATATATTTCTTTGCTCCTTATCTTCTAGGTATTCTTCTATATCCATAGCCCTATATTCCCCATCTACATCTACTTTGATAACTATACCGCTATCTAGTTCTTTTAATTTGTCTTCTGTTCTGCCCTCTATTCCTGTTGTAAATATGGTAATTCCGTAGGGAAGAAAAATCATCACCAAAAATGCTGCCACTATCACTACCATTTTTTCTTTCACTAATCCGCCTCCCCAAGTCTATTCTGTATAGTAATCCTATTCTAAACAAACTAGTTTTATGATTATTAGTGAGTAGCAAAACAAAAAAGATGCCTTCTAGATACTAGTATTACTACCTAAAAGACATCTTAGATATTCTTATATTATTTTGATTCAGGTAGCTTAACCTTTACCTTATCAAGCTTCCATATCTCGGTAGCATATTGCTCAATAGTTCTGTCAGATGTAAATTTACCTGAACAAGCTGTATTAAGCATAGCCATCTTAGCCCAGCCTGCTTCGTCTCTATATGCATCATCAACCTTCTTGTGAGCTGCTGCATAAGAATCGAAATCCTTTAAGATGAAATATACATCCTCTTTTGTAAGAGCATCATATAAATCTCTGAACTGTTCAGTATCATCACTATAGAATCCATTAATTAATTGAGTTAATACCATACGAACTGCCTGGTTGCTGTTAACTATATCCCAAGGATTGTAACCGCCCTCACGCTCATATTTCATAACTTCATCTGCAGTCATACCGAAGATAAATGCATTCTCTTCGCCTACTTCTTCAACTATCTCTACATTTGCACCATCCATAGTACCAAGTGTAGGTGCACCATTTAACATGAACTTCATATTACCAGTACCAGATGCTTCTCTAGAGGCTGTAGATATCTGCTCAGATACATCTGCTGCAGCAAATATCATCTCTGCATTAGAGACTCTATAGTTCTCTATAAATACTACTTTAATCTTACCCTCTATAGCTTCATCA
>CAZOUU010000165.1:0-4252 GCA_964583045.1 uncultured Lachnospiraceae bacterium
GATGATGCAGAGATATTAGAGATTATAGATCATCATAGATTGGGTAGCCTAGAGACGTTAGCACCTGTATATTTTAGAAATCAGCCCGTAGGATGCACAGCTACCATTGTGTTTCAGATGTTTAATGAGCAGGGTGTAGGTATACCAGAGGATATAGCGGGTATATTATGTGCGGCTATATTGTCAGATACCTTAATGTTTAGATCTCCTACATGTACACCGATAGATGTGGAAGCAGCAAATAGACTAGCAACTATAGCTAATATAGATGTAGAGACATTTTCTAAGGAGATGTTTTCAGCGGCTAGTAATCTAACCTCTAAGAAGCCTAAGACTGTATTTTATCAGGACTTTAAGAATTTTGCAGTAGGGGATATAAGTATAGGAATAGGTCAGGTAAATAGCCTAGATCAAGATGAATTAGAGCTTATAAAGGATAGAATGAAAGACTTTATATCTAGCGAATTTTCAAATAATAGTGCAGATATGGTCTTCTTTATGCTAACTAATATAATAGAAGAATCAACCACCTTATTGTGCTATGGTGATAATGCAGAGGATGTAGTGAGAGAGGCCTTTAAGGTGAATGTAGAAAACCATACCTGTGTGTTAAAAGGTGTAGTATCGCGTAAGAAACAGCTTATTCCTACGTTGGTAGGGGAAATTCAACAATAAAAAAGGGTTTTTGAAATTTAAGGAGAATATTAATATTGTAGGCATTTTTTAGGGAAGTTTATAGATGTTTTAAGGAGCTTATGATGAACATAAGGGAAGAACAAGAAAAATGGGAACATGAATATATGTCGCAATATGCAGCTTTTAGCGATGAATCTCAAGGAAGAGATGTAAAAGAGGAGCAATGTGATCTTAGAACGGTATATCAAAGAGATAGGGATAGGATTATACATTGTAAGACCTTTAGAAGATTAAAGCAAAAGACACAGGTGTTTCTAGCACCGGAAGGTGATCATTATAGAACTAGACTTACTCACACTTTAGAGGTAGCTCAGATATCCAGATCTATAGCTAGAGCATTGAAGCTTAATGAAGATTTAACGGAAGCTATAGCCTTGGGGCATGATCTAGGTCATACTCCGTATGGACATGCAGGAGAGAGAGCCTTGAATGAAGTGTGCAGTCATGGTTTTAGTCACAATATCCAAAGCATAAGAGTAGTAGAAAAACTAGAAAACAAAGGAAGAGGACTTAATCTAACTAAGGAAGTTAGGGATGGTATTTTAAATCATCAGACAGTGGGTACTCCTCACACTATGGAGGGGAAGGTAGTAAGACTTGCTGATAAGATGGCTTATATTAATCATGATATAGATGATGCTATAAGAGGTAAGATACTAAGAGAAGAGGACATTCCTAAGGAATATACAGAGATTTTAGGTAATTCCACTAAGACTAGATTGGATACTATGATTCATAATGTTATTAACAACAGCATGGGCGTAGATGATATAAGAGTATCTAAGGATATAGAAGAAGGAATTAAAAATATGCGCCAGTATATGTTTAAACACGTATATATTAATCCACAGGCTAAGAGCGAAGAGGTAAAGGTACGTAAGATGATTATACAATTATTTTACTACTATACTGAGAATTATGAGTTAATGTCAGATGAATATGTAGATATGATTCATGCTGGAGAAGATATAGAGATAGCAGTGTGTGATTACATAGCAGGTATGACCGATACTTATGCAGTACATATATTTAGAAGTATATTTGAACCACGAGGTTGGAGTATATAAGGAGATGAGATATGTTTTTTTCTGATGATTTTATAGAAGAAGTACGTCAACGTAATGATATAGTTGATGTAATAAGTGAATATGCAAATCTGAAGCGAAAAGGTAATTCATACTCAGCTTGCTGCCCATTCCATCCAGAGAAAACGCCATCCTTTCATGTAAGCAGAGATAAGCAGATGTATCATTGCTTTGGATGTGGGGTAGGTGGAAATGTATTTACATTTCTTATGGAATATGAGAATTTCACATTTCCCGAAGCTTGTAAGCAATTGGCAGAGAGGGCTGGTATGGATTTGCCAGAGGAAGATATAACGCCAGAGGCCAGAAGACGAGCTGACCAGAGAACTGTACTTGGAGAGATGAATAAGACAGCAGCTGGTTATTTCTACTATCTGTTAGGTACAGATAGAGGTAAACGAGGATATGATTATTTTAAGGGTAGAGGCTTAACAGATGACACTATTAAGCACTTTGCTCTAGGATATGCAGATATGTATAGTGATGACCTGTACAAATACCTAAGAGGTAAGGGTTACACGGATGCACAATTGAAGGATTCGGGGCTGGTAAATGTAGATGAGGTAAAAGGGGGCTCTGACAAATTTTGGAATAGAGTTATGTATCCTATTATAGATATTAATAATAAGGTTATAGGCTTTGGTGGTCGAGTTATGGGCGAGGGTGAACCTAAGTATCTAAATACAAAAGACACCTTGGTATTCGACAAGAGCCGTAACCTATATGGACTTAATTTTGCTAAGAAGAGCAAGAGAAAAGGATTGATATTATGTGAGGGATATATGGACGTTATAGTTATGCATCAAGCAGGCTTTGATAACGCAGTAGCTTCATTAGGCACAGCCTTTACTATAGGACATGCTAATCTGGTTCGGCGTTTTACCAATGAAGCGTATTTAGCTTATGATAGTGATGGGGCAGGAGTTAAGGCTGCTAAGAAGGTTATACTTATGTTAAGAGAGATAGGTATATCCACCAGAGTTATAGATATGAGACCTCACAAGGATCCTGATGAGTTTATAAAGGCATTAGGAACAGAGGACTTTGAAGATAGGATTAAAAATGCGGTTAGCAGTATTATGTACGAAGTGGATCTAATAGCTAGAGAATATGACCAAAATGATCCAGAAGCTAAGACTAATTTTCAACACGAGGTAGCCAAAAAATTGTCTACCTTAGATGATCCTTTAGCAAGAGAGAATTATACTGAAGCAGTAGCTAAAAAGTATCTTATAGATATTAAGAATCTTACAGCACTTGTAACTCACTATGGAGTAGATGGTGGTTATGTGCCACCTAGTGTATTTGAGGATGCGGCACCTAGAAGGACGAGCAGACAGGAAGTGAAAGAACAGCTAAAGACAGCACCACAACAGCTGTTGCTCACCTGGATGGTGAATATGCCGGAGCTATTTACTAAACTAAAAGGTATTATAGGTCCAGATGACTTTTATGAGCCGCTATGTAGGAAGATAGCTGATATGATATATGAACAATATAATACCAAGGGTTCTATAGCACCAGCCGCTATACTTAATAGGTTCGATGATGTAGAGGAGCAAAAGCGTATTGCAAATATAGTTCAGACTACATTGGAGATAGAACCAGAAGAGCATGAAAATGCAAAGGCTATAGAGGATGTAGTTCGTAAGGTGAAATTAGGTAAAATAGATGATGAGATGAGTTCTACTCAGGATATAAAACGTCTACAAGAGCTAATAAAAGATAAAGCAGCCATTCAAGGATTGCATATTTCGCTTTAAAGTGGCAAAACTAATATATATTATGGAGGATAAAACTAATTATGGGAAACCAAAGTAACAACAAAGGCGTGGAAGAGGTATTTCAGGAAAATTTAATGGGATTATTAGAAAAAGCAAAGGAAAATGATAATTCTATTGATGACACAGAGATTATTACACAATTCAGTAAGATTAAAGATTTTGAATTAACTACAGACAGAATGATAGCTATATTTGAATTTTTAGAGAATAATGATGTGTATGTAAATACTGTAGATGTAGAAAAAGAAAATGAACCAAATGAGGCAGAGATTTTAGCGGTCGAGGATCAAAAGGATGAACCAGATGACGATGCTATCTTAGCTGTAGACGAAGAGGAAAAAGTAGATGTAGAGAAGATAGATTTATCCGTAGCAGATGATATAAATATAGAAGATCCCGTTAGAATGTACCTAAAAGAGATAGGTAAGGTGCCACTTCTTAGTGCCGAAGAAGAGATAGAGCTAGCTAAGAGAATGGAAAATGGCGATGATGAAGCTAAGAAGAAGCTTGCAGAGGCAAACCTTAGATTAGTAGTAAGTATTGCTAAGAGATATGTGGGTAGAGGTATGTTGTTCTTAGACCTTATCCAAGAGGGTAATCTAGGACTTATAAAGGCAGTAGAAAAATTTGATTATACCAAGGGATATAAATTCTCCACCTACGCTACGTGGTGGATTAGACAGGCTA
>CAZOUU010000166.1:0-559 GCA_964583045.1 uncultured Lachnospiraceae bacterium
CCTGCATCTGGCACAGGTTGTTGTCCTTGCATAGCAGCTTGCTGTGGTACATAAGGCTGTGGTTCTGGTTCAGCCTGTTCCATAACTGGAGTATTAGCTCTCTCATTATCAGCAAACTGTGTATATAAATCTTTTGCAAAATCAATAGGATATAGCTGCATTATATTACTATTAACTAAATCTCCTATCTCCATTTTAAATAGAACTTTTACAAAAGTTTTATCCTTAAAGTCATTTACTGTATCCGGTTCCACTTTATCCGACATATCTATAAGCTCTGCCACTGGTGGGCTTATATCTATCTTCTTATTCAACATAGAAGATAACGAAGTTGCAGAAGAACCCATCATCTGATTCATAGCCTCACATATAGCACTTAAATGAAACTCTGATAATTCATCTACTAGATTGCTGCCATCTCCACCCATCATCAAGTCTGTAATAACTTTAACATCATCTTCTCTAAGAATCAATATATTGTTACCTTCGATTCCTTCCCTATATGATATATTAATAAATACACATGGTTTTTCATAATGATTAGCTATATCATCCCATG
>CAZOUU010000166.1:569-4225 GCA_964583045.1 uncultured Lachnospiraceae bacterium
AGGATACATCTGGTGTAGTTATAGTTACTTTTTGATTAACCAAAGAATATAATGTGGTAGCTGCTGTTCCCATACATATATTTGATATCTCGCCAATAGCATCTTTTTCTTCTGCATTCAAGCTTTCGCCAGATGTATTAGTTGATGCATCGGTGTCACTATTCATACCACCAAGCAAGGCATTTATTTCTTCTTGTGATAACATTCCATCCATATGCTTACTCCTCCCTGATTATTTCTGTTACTTTAACTGCATATTTGTCAGTAGCAGATCCTGGTAATGCTTTAAATTTTAACATATTTCCCACATAAACATCTAATTCATCATCTACGTGAGTATTTAATTTGACTATATCGCCTACTTGCAAATTTACAAAATCCATAACAGATATACTGCTCTTACCTAAAATTGCTTTTAATGGTATCTGTGCTTTTGATATAGCAGTTTCAATGACATCTTCATAAGAAGCTTCATCTCTATCCTGCATAGTTGAAAACCAATACTTAGTATTTAACTTGTCCATAATATCCTCTAAGGTTAGAAATGGTAGACATATATTCATAAGTCCCTCTACATTACCTATAGTTACATTAATAGTAATTATAGCCGTCATCTCACTAGGGGATATAATCTGTGCAAATTGCGAGTTAGTCTCTATATGCTCTAATCTAGGCTGTAGTTCCACTACATTTTGCCAGGGTTCTCTAAGCAAACTAACTATTATAGAAAATATTCTCTCTAATATACTTAACTCTATCTCCGAAAATTCTCTCATCTTTTCTAGAGATTCTCCTAATCCACCTAACATTCTATCAATAATACAATACCCTATATTAGAGGCTAACTCTATTATAACATTACCCTTTAATGGAGCAAAATTCACTATTCCCAATAAAACTGGATTAGATAATGCATTTGAAAACTCTGAGTAAGTAACTGCTTCTGAGTTCATAACATCCATCTGCACATTCTTTCTTAAATATCCAGGAAGGTTACTAGAAACCAGTCTTCCAAAATGCTCAAATATAATCTCCAAAGTCCTTAAATGTTCCTTAGAAAATTTGGCAGGTCGAGCAAAATCGTATTCTTTTATCTTAGATACAGGTTCATCACTCATCTCTTCCATATCCAATTCGCCTGCACTCAATTGTTTAAGCAAATTATCAATCTCGTTTTGAGATAATACATCTGCCATACTTACTCACCTCCCATATATATGGACAATAGTGTTTTACTGAAGTGTAAATGTACTAAAATCAACTCCGTATATACATTCTGTTCCAAATCTATCCTGTAGTTTTTTAAGTATCTCTTTCTTTGCATTAGTTTGTATTTCTAAATCATTTATCTCAGTAAATGTATAACTTGACAATACATCTCTAACATCATTATTAATAGATCCTGTCATAGTAGGTAGTTTTTCGTTAACAGTATCATAATCCTTAGCTGAACTGTCTAGTGTTATAGATACCCCTGCTTGAACAAAATGTGCTTCACCAGAAGAATCCGATTTTAGATTAACCACCTGCTTATCCTCTAATGCATATGTAGCTAAATCTGCTAAATCTACTTTCTTTTCTTTATCTCCATCTTTTTCTAATTCCAAATCCAATACCGATGCAATTTCAGTAATAAGCTTATTAGTCTTGCTAGCTGATGGCATACATGTGAATACGATTAATGCATTTAATATAAGATTAATAATACATAATGCTAATATAACTACTGTTATAAGATTCTTTTTCATCGTTTGTTCTCCTTATTGCAATTCTTGCTGTGACTCTATCTGGTTATATATCTTAATAGATACTCTTCTATTTCTAGCTCTGCCCTCCGCAGAATCATTAGACGCTATAGGTCTACTCTCTCCATAGCCTGCTATTTTTATATTACTATCTATTAGTTGACTCTGCTCTGCCATAATATATTCATATACCTTATTAGCTCTGGCAGTAGATAAATATCTATTACTCTCATATTTATCATTAGCTACAGGTATATTATCTGTATGTCCTTCTATCTCTATAACGCAGTCTTTATATTTAAGCAATATGCTGGCTATCTTTTGCATAAACATCTTAGCTTCATCTTTCAAATCAGCCTCGCCACTATCAAATAGTAAGGCTCCATTTACATCTAACTCCACATACTGTGAATTGTAATCCATCTCTACCTTATCTTCTATACTATAAGATTCTGTAAGTGTCTGAATCTCATCATACATCTCTACAGACTGCTCTAGTCCTTGAGCTTCAACCTGTTCTTGTGCCGTCTGACTCTCTTCGGTATTACTTTCCACTGTAGAAGAATTAGCTCCCGTTTCTCCTGCTGAATCTGAACTATTTGTACTATCTGTTTCTCCTGCTTGTGTAGCTGTCTCTTGTTCTACATTGGTACCTTCCGCTTTGGATGCTTTACCTACATAGTCCATAATAGATTCTATACCCTGTAACTGAGTAACACCACCAGATATAATCTCGCCTTCTACCAAATCAACTGCTCCCTCTGGCAAAATAGAAAAGCTCATATTTTCAAAGGAATCGGCAATCTTTTGTATCTTGCCCTCATCCACTGTAGAACTTGCAAATAACAATACAAAGAAACATAGTAATAGATTCATTAAATCACTAAAGGTGGTCATCCATGCTGGCGAACCCTCTTCAGGTGGTCTTTCTTTCTTCTTGGCCATTATTCACCACCACCTTCACTTATACTTTCTCTAGATTTAGGTGATAGGAAAGATTTAAGCTTCTCTTCGATAACTCTAGGATTCTCTCCTGCTTGTATAGATAATAATCCCTCAACCATAACCTCTTTCATCATAATCTCAGAATCATTATTTGCTGCTAATTTACTAGCTACTGGTGTACATATCCAGTTAGCTAATACTGAACCATAAAATGTAGTAATAAGGGCTGTTGCCATATTAGGTCCAATAGAATCTGGATCTGACAAATCCTTAAGCATAAGAACAAGACCTATAAGAGTACCAATCATACCCCAAGCAGGTCCCATTGCACCAAGTCCCTTCCAGAAAGCTATATTGGCTTGATGTCTTGTATCTATATTAATAAGTTCAGTTTCTAATATATTACGAACTAACTCTGGATCTGTACCATCTACAATTAGTAATATTCCTTTTTTCATAAACTCATCCTCTAATGAGTTAGCAGATTCCTCAAGTGCCAGCAATCCTTCTTTTCTAGCTACGTTTGATAAATCTATAATAGTCTTTATAGTTTCACCCTCGTTATTCTTAGGTACTTTGAATATTAATAAGAATGTCTTTAAGCCTGTTAAAAAAGATGACATAGAATTAGCAGCTAACGTAGCACCTAATGCACCACCAAATGTAATAAATATAGATGGTATATCAATAAAGCTTCCCATAGCTGCAGCACCCTTAGGTCCATTCGCCATACCATATAACATTAAAATCAATGCTAATACCATACCAATAATAGTTGCTAAATCCACTTCATTCACCCCTCATTGCCAAATATATTTTTAAATACTTCTCGCTTATATGATATTACTAAATTTGTCACTTCTTGTCTACTCTCTTTTGCAATAATCTTCTTACCAGTATTTAGGGTAATTACTGTATCCGGAGTCTCTTCTATAGCTTCTATCATATCTGCATTAATAGTAACTT
>CAZOUU010000167.1:0-4222 GCA_964583045.1 uncultured Lachnospiraceae bacterium
AAACGATGGCTACAGCATATAACCATAAGTTAATTGAATCAAAGTGGAGAAAGAACTGGGAAGAGAAACCAGTTAATGTAAATGATGGTATAAAACCTAAGTATTACTGCTTAGATATGTTTCCTTATCCATCAGGTAATGGACTACATGTAGGACATTGGAGAGGATATGTTATAAGCGATGTATGGAGTAGATACAAGATGCTTAAGGGTTATTATCTGATTCATCCAATGGGTTGGGATGCATTTGGACTTCCGACAGAGAATTATGCTATTAAGAATGGCGTACATCCTAGCATTTCTACTGCTGCTAATGTAAAGAATATAAAGAGGCAGATTAATGAGATAGCTGCTATATATGATTGGGATAGAGAGGTTAATACTACTGATCCTGACTTCTATAAATGGACACAATGGATATTTGTAAAGATGTTTAAAGAAGGGTTAGCTTATGAGAAGCAGATGCCTATTAATTGGTGTCCATCTTGTAAGACAGGTCTTGCGAATGAAGAGGTAGTTAATGGTAAATGTGAGCGTTGTGGTGCTGATGTAACTAAGAAGAATCTTCGTCAATGGATGCTTAAGATTACAGCTTATGCTGATAGATTACTAGCAGATTTAGATAATCTGGACTGGCCTGAGAAGGTTAAGAAGATGCAGGCTGATTGGATAGGTAAATCTAATGGTGCAGAGGTAGACTTTAAGGTAGATGGCACGGACAAAGCTATAACAGTATATACTACCAGACCAGATACTCTATATGGAGCCACATTTATGGTACTTGCACCAGAGCATGCTATGGCTGCAGACCTTGCTACTTCTGATACTAAAGCAGCAGTTGATGAGTATATTTATCAAGCTTCATTGAAATCTAGTGTTGATAGACTACAGGATAAAGAGAAGACTGGCGTATTTACAGGAAGCTATGCTATTAATCCTCTAAATGGTGCTAAGACACCTATATGGCTATCGGATTATGTATTGGCTGATTATGGTACAGGAGCTATTATGTGTGTTCCTGCACATGATGATAGAGATTTTGAGTTTGCAAAGAAATTTGACTTGCCTATTATTCAGGTTATAGCCAAAGATGGTAAAGAGATAGAGAATATGACAGAAGCTTACACAGATGCAGCAGGTACTATGGTTAATTCTGGTGAGTGGAATGGTATGGAGTCAGCAGTTCTTAAAAAAGAAGCTCCAGCTATGATAGAAGAAAAAGGCTTTGGTAAGAAGACTACTAATTACAAACTTTGCGATTGGGTATTTTCAAGACAGAGATATTGGGGAGAACCTATTCCTATAGTACATTGTCCTGATTGTGGAGCAGTTCCAGTATCAGAAGAGGAGCTTCCATTATTATTACCAGATGTAGAGAAATACGAACCAACAGGAACAGGTGAGTCACCTCTTGATGATATAGATGAGTGGGTTAATACGACATGTCCTTGTTGTGGTAAGCCAGCGAAGAGAGAGACGAACACTATGCCTCAATGGGCTGGTTCTAGCTGGTATTTCCTAAGATATGTGGATGCACATAATACTGAAGCTTTAGTGGATAAAGCTATAGCGGATGCTAACTTACCAGTAGATATGTATATCGGTGGTGTAGAGCATGCAGTTCTTCATTTACTATATTCTAGATTCTATACTAAGTTCCTACATGATATCGGAGTAGTAGATTTTGATGAACCATTTAAGAAGCTATTTAATCAAGGTATGGTATGTGGTAAGGATAAAGAGACGGGTGCTGCTACTAAGATGAGTAAATCTCTTGGTAATATAGTATCACCAGATGATATTGTTAGAGATTATGGTTGTGATTCTCTAAGATTATATGAACTATTTATTGGACCACCAGAGTTAGATTCTATATGGGATGATAGAGGTATAGAGGGCATATATCGTTTTATGAACAGATTCTACAATATGGTTACTACAAATATAGATAAGAAAGTACCAGAGACTGAGGAGCTAGTTAAGTTAAGACATAAATTAGTAAAAGATATAACTACTCGTCTAGAGCAATTTAGCTTAAACACAGTTATCAGTGGTTTTATGGAGTATAATAACAAGCTTGTAGATTTAACTAAGACTACAGGTGTTGATATAGAGACTCTTAAGACTATAGTTATTCTTATAGCACCATTTGCACCTCATATAGGAGAGGAGCTATGGGAGCAGTTGGGCGGAATGGGTTCAGTATTCCATCAGACCTGGCCTACTTATGATGATGCTATGTTAGTTGAGAATGAGATAGAGATAGCTGTTCAAATAAATGGTAAGACTAAAGCAGTTATAAACATATCAAAAGAAGAAGCTAAAGATAGCGTTATAGAGAAGGCAAAGGCGGCTATAGCTGATAAGCTAACAGGTACTATAGTAAAAGAGATATACGTACCAGGACGTATAGTAAATATAGTACAGAAATAATATATAATTAATAAAAAAGATATTCCAAGAAAATGCATATATTTTCTTGTAGTATCTTTTTTTATTATGTGATATAGTAATCAGCATTAAGAAGTAATTGAATTATGTCGATTTATAGATTATGATGTAAATATTTGTAAAATGGATTATAATAGTAGCTAAAATATAATTTATGAATAGAATGATATAGGAAGCTAGGAGGTGAGAGAATGTTTAGAGGCTATAAATTAAAATTTGAATTGCATGCTGCCCATACTAATTTGGATAGTGTAGATAGTAATAGACATTTTCACACTTTTAGTATTGTGTTATATCTAAAAGATAAAGATGAGACTATGGATCCTTATAATGAAGTAGAGGATCAGATTAATAAATGGTTAGAACCATATCAGAATGTATATCTTATGGATACGAAGCTGTTTAAAGACCGTTCCACCACCATAGAGAGTATGGGAGATACATTTTATGACGAATGGATAGAACCATTATTAGAGAGAGGATTAGAGCTTGTAAAGTTGGATATCTATGAGAATCCTACTAAGGTATATTCTGTATCAGATAAATTGTTAGATAGTGATATTAATGAGATAAGCGCCATCCCATATTCCTTCACAGATGTTATATCTGATGAAGAGATAGTAGAGGAGGATGTAGCTCTAGAGGTTGCGGCAGCAGGAATGGATGTAGCTGCTACCGTAGAAGAGAACAGTAAGGTTGCAGAGACTATAGAAAAAGAAGTTAATAGGGAAAATGTATTATCAGATAAGAAAGAAGAGGCTTCTATAGCAGATAAATCCTATATAGAGTTTAATAATAAGAGAATTAAGATACCTGTGGAGATTCTAAAGCTTATAGTAGCACTAGGAGTTATATGTGTAACAGCTATAGCTATAGTAATGATTATAAGATATACAGGAAATTATCCACAGGGTTCAGATACATTTTGTCATATATACAGAGGAGATTTGCTATTACAACACATTAAAAATGGCAACTGGTATCCTCTATATGATGGTATGTGGTATAACGGCGTAGAGATAATGCGTTATTGGGCGCCTATTCCACTATATATATTAGCGGGGTTAGAATATATTACAGGTAGTATGCTTAGTGGCTATCTAGCTTATATAGGGTTTATATTTATGATTGGAGCTATAGGCTGGATTATACTTGGTACTAAGTTCCATAGAATAGGCTGGGGTGCCTTTATAGGTGTTATATGGTTCTTCCTACCAGAAAATATAAATGTTCTTATAGGATCTGGAAATCTGCCACAGGCATTAGTTAATGCATTGATACCATTTTTTATTTTCTATCTATGGAAGGTTATAGATGAAGAAAATAACATGGCAGTTTTGGGTATAAGTATAGTTACAGCCATTATGACGCTATGTCATGTGGGTATTACTATTATGTTTGTAGCTACAGTGCTTATATTTGGACTTTTGTACGCAGGCTATAATAAATGTATTAGAAGAATACTAAGAGCCCTTGTAGGAGTAGTTATGGGCCTATTACTAGCTGGTATATGGATGATGCCTTCTTTGGTAGGTAGTGGAGCTGGTAATAGTGATGGCAATAATCAGATTATGGCCAATTTCTTTTCTAGTGCATTAGTGTCCCTTAATCCTATAAATAAGATAACAGGAGATATAGGTACCTACTACTTTGGCTTATTTATATTAATAATATGTATTATAGGTATGTTTTTAGCTAATAAGAAGGCTAAACCAGGATTTATTACCGGTACGGTTATATATTTATGTACTACTAATTCAGTATATTATCTG